>JAGHBT010000026.1 GCA_021160845.1 bacterium
AGTCGTTATCCCTTGGCTTCTGCCCACCCTTGGGACTTAAGTTCACATGGAACGTTTGCACTTCCATCCATACGCGTTCGAATTGGCAAAGCTGGTACGTGAAGGGTATATGGACCGCGGCGAAGCGATAGAACGGCTTGAAGAAAAGGGGAATATTCAAATTATTCAGGATGCGCAAAAACGCCTCGATATAGACTAAATTCAATTTTTTTTCATCATTTAATATGAGTTAAAAAGAATTAATGACTACCCTGGCTACAAAACTGATAAAGGGATCGTTCTTCAGAGTACTGAACCCTGTCTCGAATATCATAGTTTCTTTCTTTATGTTACCATTCGTAGTAGGAGCAATCGGCGACAGATGGTATGGCTTATGGGTACTTGCAGCAGCGTTTGTTGGATACTACGGTCTTCTGGATCTTGGACTATCTACAGCAAACCAGAGGTTTATATCCAGGGCTATCGGGAAAGGGGAAAAGAAGGAAATAGATATAGTATTTAATACCAGCCTCGGGCTACTTCTAATCGGGGCTATGCTGGTGTTACTTGGCTCATTAATCGTAGTTATCATTACCCCTCATTTCGTAGAAAATGCAAATGATATTCATATCTTCAGAATCCTTACCGTAATAATCGGCATTTCGATGGCAATATCATTTCCAGTCAGGGCATTTGATGGGTTTTTATATTCACACATCCGTTACGATATTGTTAATATCATCGAATTGATAAAACTAGTCGTCAGAACAATCCTTATTGTATATTTCCTAAGCCAGGGGAAGGGAATAATCACCCTTGCTCTTATATCCGCCTTTGTTGAAACATTACAATGCGCGACAAAAGTGTGCTATGTTTTAAAAAAACACCCCGAGTTGAAAATTGGCTTGTCTTATTTCAAACCCGACCATATCAGAACTTTGCTTGGATACAGTATTTACAGCTTTATAGCCACAATAGGCAATCGCCTTCAATTTCATCTCGACGCATTCGTGATTACAGCCTTTGTGGGACTTAGCCTTGTTACTCATTATAACATCGGAACCCGTATCGCCGGCTACTATATTCTTATCATAACAAGCATGATTGCGCTTGTGATGCCCGTATTCAGCAAACTTGAAGGCCAAAACGATTATAGTAATATCAGAAAACATTATCTCTTTCTAACAAAGCTCAACACTATCCTATCTGTTTTTATCGCGGGTTCACTCCTGATTTACGGCAAAGCCTTTATCATACGCTGGATGGGACCCGGATATACCGATTCGTTCAGAGTGCTCACTATCCTTCTAATCGGGCTGTTATTCAACACTATCCAGATCTCATCAAAAAGCATTCTCTTTAGTATTTCCAAACATAAAATGTACGCAATAACAGTAATAATTGAGGGGTTGGCAAATTTACTCCTCAGTATTATTCTGGTCCGGAAATTTGGCATCTTAGGAGTTGCAATGGGAACAGCCATCCCGGCATTGATTACCAATCTGTTTGTCATCCCGGCTTACACAAATAGAGTTATAAACATCAAACTCTCCAAATATGCCAAAATCGTTCTTGGTATTGTAACGCTCGGCGGTGTAATTCACCTTGGAAATTGGTTTTTGGTAAGAGATTTTATCTTGAATAGTTATGGAAGACTATTTATGCTGGGAACAGCAACATCGATGGTATTTCTTGCGTTGAATATATTTATAATACTGAGCAAAAAAGAAAGAAAATATTTTAAAATAGGCTTTTAATGAATTACTAAAGCCGCTCCTTAGGAAACAACAAAAGACATAAAGAACCCGATATAATAATTTCGACTTTGAAAAAGAGTTACGCTGATCCAGAATGAGTATAGAGAATCAACCGGACATAACCAGCGCCAAGAATCCCGGGATTAAATCCTTAATTCTTCTGCGTAAAAAACATGAACGCGATAAAACCGGCCTCACTTCAATAGAAGGGGTCCGTGAAATCAAAGCGGCTATAAGAGCCGCTGTCCCCCTAAAAAATATTTACTGCTGCCCGGAGATAATAAAAAGCAACGAAGAACTTTCTCTTCTTGAAAGCCTTAAAAGTATGGACCATGAATTAATCACGGTATCAAGACACGTATTCAGCAAGATAGCATACAGAAACACAACAGGCGGTTTTGTCGCGATAGCAGCCCCGCACAAAGCAGGACTTGAAGACCTCCCCGAAGATCATAATCCATTCTATCTTGTAGCTGACAATGTGGAAAAGCCCGGCAATATCGGAGCGTTGCTCAGAACTGCAGACGGCGCTGGAGCTTCCGCCCTTATTGCAAGCGATTTAAAAACAGATCTCTTTAACCCTAACATCATCCGTTCCAGCCTTGGCGCCGTATTTACGGTCCCCACAGTAAAAGCCGGTTCTGACGAAACCATCACATGGCTTAAGGGAAAAAAAATAATGATAATCAGTTCTTCCCCTGACTCGAACCTGCTCTATACCGATATTGACCTTACTCTTCCATGCGCAATTATCGCGGGCAGCGAAAACCAAGGATTAAGTGAAAAATGGTTTAGCGCATCAGATCATATCGTTAATATACCTATGAAAGGAGGCGTTGATTCACTCAATGTATCTGCGGCCGGAGCTATTTTGCTCTATGAAGCATTAAGACAAAGATCCCTTAAAATCTGAAGAAACGGGAGGGGAAACAATGTCTATCGATATAATTTTCGCGAGAAGAAGCATTAGAAAATTCCAAGAACAAATAATTGAAGAAGAAAAACTAACCAAAATAGTCGAGGCCGGTATGGCGGCACCGTCGAGCAGAAACAGAAAACATCGGGATCACTGGCAGAAATGGTAATTGCACAAAATCAAGAACTTAAGAGAAAAACATTTGCCTGTATTAATTCTCTCATGCTATTCTGTAGAATATTGTTAGTCACGCGGAGGATAATTGTCCCTTCCGCTGTTTAGGAATATTAGTTATTATAGATCCCAACATCGAAAGATTTAAAGAACGGTCAATAAGCGAATATGGGGCTTTAAGTTAAGAGTAAACAGATGTTGATAAAATACAATTCGAGGAGAGTAATTAAATGAAGAGAATACAGGAAGAGTCCAAAATGGAATCCCTTCAAGATAAGGGGATCAAAACACTTCCGGATCTTTTTGAATATAGCGCCAAAAAATGGAGCGAAGAAAACGCTCTAAAAAAACGCCATCCCTGGGGTTACCAGGAAATCTCATACAAGGAATTTAACCGTCTTATATCTTTTCTTGGTACAGGAATGATACTCGAGGGACTTCAGAAAGATGACAGGGTAATCCTTATTGCCGAAAACTCTCCTGAATGGGCGCTTGTTTACGCCTCTGTGACTTCCTGCCACAGTACAATCGTGCCGCTGGATCCAGCCTTGAAGGAAAATGAGATACACCACCTCCTTCTGCACTCTGAATCAAAATTTCTTGTCACCTCGTCAAAAATCTATAACAACTCCATAGAGGAAATGCATCTTGAAGGAGTAAAGGTGATATTAATCGGCGAGAAGGATTCAGATGAATCTCCCATAACTATCGGTGAAATCATGGCAAAGGGGGAAAAGTCGATAAACGAAGGGGAATCAATCTTTTTCCAGCGGAAAAGCGAAATATCGGCTGATGACACCGCAGCTATCTCCTATACCTCAGGTACTACCGGACAGCCTAAAGGTGTGGTGTTACTCCATAAAAATATCATTTCTGATCTCGACTCCATTTGTAAAAGAGTTCCCTCACTGGGTAATGACAATTTTCTCTGTATTCTTCCGCTTTACCACACGTTCGCGACCACATGCGTTTTTCTCGCATCATTTACGACCGGTTCAACTGTCGTTTTCAGCCGATCCCTTAAACCCAACATCATAATACAAGATGTAGTGGAAGAGAATATTTCCGTAATTGTTGCTGTTCCTCTTCTTCTTGAACATCTAATAGAATTCATGCAACCAGGGATTAGTAATAACCCTGCCGAAGGTAAATTTGTCTCGCGCCTTATGAAAAGGATCAAATCAGGGGTTTCCCGTTTATTCGGAAAAGCGGACACACCTCGCAAAGCAGCAAGCAAGTCAGGCCTTAATAATCTTAAACTATGTATAAGTGGAGCCGCTCCACTTCGTCCAGATATAGAGAAGTCATTGGTTTCAGCCGGGATTCCCCTTATTCAGGGATACGGCCTTACAGAAGCCTCCCCGGTTGTCAGCGTAAATCCTCCCGGCAAATCAGTCTTCGGCACAGTGGGGCCTCCCCTGTCCGGTATCGATGTCGAAATATACAATCCAAATGAAGAGGGTGTCGGAGAAATTGTGGTCACTGGAGAAAATGTAATGAAGGGATATTACAAGAACCCCGAAGCTACAAAGGATGTTCTAAAGAATGGCCGTCTTTTCACAGGGGATCTCGGCAAAATGGATTCGTACGGTTACATAACAATCGTGGGAAGGGTAAAATCAGTGATTATTACTTCCGGCGGAAAAAACATTTACCCCGACGAGATTGAATCAATCCTCAACAGAAATAAGTTTTTCCTTGAAAACATAATAGTAAAAACCGAGGACAGACGAGGGAACATCCGGATTGCCGCTATTATAGTGCCGGATTACGACGCCTTTGGCACCTCTAAAGAGATTGAAAAACCGCTTACGGAAGAAGGAATAAAATCGGTTATTTCCGCTCAGATAAAAGAAATATCTGACAGTCTTCCCGATTATAAACGGATAACCGATTTTCAGATAAGGGATCAGGAGCTTCCAAGAACAACAACCAACAAGCTAAAACGTCACATGGTATCATGGATCCAGGAATAGAAAAGTTCATCCCCCCCCGGAATAATAAACCCTTCTGGCTGGATTATTTTTTCCTTACGCGGCCATTAATTCTTATCCCTGTATGGACCTTTTTTCTACTCGGCGCTCATCACAGTTTTGCTCCATTAGAAAAATCAATAAACAGTTTCAAACTCCTATACGGAATCTTATCATTTACCACCCTCATAGGAGCAATCTATATAATTAACCAGATCACGGATAAAGAAACCGATCTCGCAAACAACAAGCTCTTCCTGATTCCACGTAAAATAATCTCCGTCAAGGCCGCGTGGATTGAAGCAGCCATTCTTCTATTCCTTTCATTTTTCGCGGCAATTTTCTTTTTATCCAAAGGATTTATCATCATCCTATTACTTAGCCTTCTGCTCGGCCTGGCTTATTCGATTGAACCGTTCAGATTCAAAAAGCGTCCTATCCTCGACGTAGCATCAAACGCGATCGGAAATGGAA
>JAGHBT010000081.1 GCA_021160845.1 bacterium
AATTTGGGACATTTCAGCGAGCAAGCGATCGCGTTCATCCCTTAAATCACCGGAGGTGCCAACACCCGAAGATTCATCCTGTGCTATTTCTGAATTTAATTCGGCTACACGCACAGATAATTTATTGAACAAAACAACATTACTTTCAATATTACTGTTTATATTACCTTCTAATTCTCTCAGTGACTGATCCATTGAATGAAATGTTTCACAAAGCATCTGAGCTGATTCCTTAACGGAAACTCTGGCCGCCACACTTGTCGGATCCGCGGCAAGATCATTCCATGATTTGAAAAATTCATCTAAAGCGCTGGCCATTCCCGTATCACTCGGCTCATTAAAAACAATTTCCATCTGTGAAAGGGCTGAACTCGCGGATTCCCAGCCACTCTTAACAGCGCTTTCCCTGCGCATCTGCGTTACATAAAATTCCGCATTGGCTCTTCTGATATTCGAGATTGAAACACCATTACCCAACACCCCTGCACTTGTAACCGAGGGAATCATCGATTTATACATAACTTCCTGCCTGGAGTAACCGGGGTTGTTAATATTCGAGATATTATGATTTGTTGTCTGAAGAGAAAACTGTGAACAAAACAGGCTTCTCTTGTTCATTTCAATAAGCCCAAACAAACTGGACATAGCTCTTCCTTTCAAACCAAGTTATTACGCCTTTTCTTCAACCGCAACGGCGTATGCCTTTTTATTTTCTTTCCCCGAACTATCCGTATAACCTTCCTCATCGGCTGAAGCCAACTCCTTCCAGAGCTCACTCTGCTGTTCAAGAAGGTCGAGGGAAAAATTTACCAGATAAACTGTATTGTGATTAGACTCGTACAACCGATCACCAGCTTTTACAAGTTTCTTACGGCATTGCAGTAATTTCGTTTTTAAGTCCCCATACAGAGAATCGGTTATGTTAATGACAGAAACATCCTCTGAATCAATCGCTAACAGACTGCCAACTTCTTCCATAAATTTCCGGCGGATCTTCTGCAATTCCTTAAGCCTAATAACCGCCCCCTTCATTTTTTTGGTATTTTCAAGAAGTATATCTATCTTATTTTTCATTAAATAATGCTGCTCCGACTTGGAAAGCTCCAGAAGATCTGTACACATCTCCGTCTCGGTTTCCATCATTTCACATAATCTCAAAACCTTGCCATTCAAGATATCTATCTTATCTAATTTTCCTTGACGCATTTACAGTCTCTCTTTCTTTTAAGCCTAAACCTCCGGCTGAATCATCCCCCTTTTTCATCCCATAGAACTTATCAATCTTTTTCTGGTTTTCTATTCTGAATTTCTTTTGAATACCTCCGCGACTCTTCTCTTTAGGAACAATTTCTTTAAAACTGCGGATAACATTATCTCTGCTGTTTCTCAGCGCTCTTTTCTCCATGCTGTTCTCAAGCTGCTCAGCTATAATTTTTCCTAACCCCAACCCTCCCCTCTTCGCGTAAACCTTCGCATATTCCCTCTGAATCATTTCCTCATATATCTTCCTTGGAAATGATTGCTTAATCACCCCTGCATTTCCCACTGTTGAATACATATTCTTGAAAAGCTGTCCGACAAAGATCGCTTCAAAATCACGCGCCGCGTTCTTGAGCGTACAATTTCTTGTCCGTTTTAAATTCCTCGCGGCTGTCATTTCCATTTTTCCTGTACTATTTATTATCATACTTTCCATCTCTTGTTACATAATTACCAGTTCGGCATTAAGCGCTCCCGCCTTTTTTAATGCCTGGAATATTGCCACAATATCTCTCGGAGTTACTCCAAGTTCATTAAGAGCGGAAGCAATATCACTTACTGTGCTTGATTTCCGCATAGCGAAGAGCCGGGCTTCTTTGTCCTTAACTATTGTCTCTATCTCCGGCACGACAACAGATTGCCCCTGACCAAAAGACATTGGCTGACTGACCCCGTATTTAGCGCTTATTTCCACCTGGAGATTGCCGTGAGCAATCGCCACTTCATCTATAATAACCTTGCCCCCTATAATTACCGTCCCCGTTCTTTCATTTATTACAACCCTGGCCAATTTGTCCAAAGTCACCTCCATATTGCCTATCTCGGCAATAAAGGCTACATGGTTTTTACTGTACTGCGGAGGAATCTTTACCACAATCTCCCTCGAATCGAGCGCCGAGGCAAGCTTCATCTGATATAGAAAGTTTATATGATTTACTATATTAGTTGCCGATTGAAAATCGGGATTGTGCAGAGACAACTTGAACATATCATTATTTGTCAGCTCGCCCGCGGGTTGTCTCCTGATAATAGCTCCGTCCGGAATTCGACCAACTGTAGAGTGATTTCTTCTGATAACATTTCCAGCCCCGGCTTCAATATTAAATCCACCTATCGATACGGGGCCCTGAGCCACAGCGTAAACATTCCCGTCCTGTCCCCTTAGGGGAGTCATCAAAAGCTGTCCGCCTTCCAGGCTTGAAGCGTCACTCAGTGAAGAAACCATGACATCCATCTTGGTTCCCACGGGTGTAAAGGCTTGTATCTGGGCTGTGACTATAACAGCGGCGACATTCTCCACTTTTACATCGGAAGCGGGAACCGTAACCCCGAATTTCTCCAGCATACTGACTATTGAATTAACCGTAAAAACACTCTTGTTTCCGTCTCCCGTGCCGTTTAATCCAACAATAAGTCCATATCCCACAACCTGCTCATCCGGGATGCCAGCCAATTGGGTCGCGTCCTTAATCCTTACATTCGCGCCAGCCTTGAAGGAAAAGGCAAAAAGGATACATACGATTAAACCCCCGAATAATTGTGCTTTTTTCATAGTCCTCATAGCTAATTCCATTTCACATCTATATAAACCAGTTTATAAGCTTGGTAAGGATACCCGGTTCATGTCCCGAATCAATTATTCCCTTCCCGTCGTACAGTATTTTCGCATTGGCCACATAAGTAGATAAAATTGTATTGTCGGAACGGATGTCCCTTGAACGAATAGTACCGCTCAGTTTGATGGTTTCTCTTTCTCCGTTGATATTGACCTCTCTATCCCCCTCAATTCTGTAATCACCATTCTGAAGTATCTCTATGATTTTGGCCGTAATCCTGGCGTCAAGCGAACCTGACCTCTGAGTTTTAGCATCCCCCTTGTATTTATTTTCACTATTCAGTCCCCAGAGTGACATAAAGTCAAGAGTCCCCCTGCCGGGGCCGGCGGAAAATTCGTTCTTTACCTTTGTATCGGTCTTAGCGTTACTCGAAGCAGTAGACTGTTCCTGAATAATCACAGTAACTACATCTCCTACACGGTAAGCCTTAAGATTCGAATAGAGCGATCCCTCCGAACCATTCCATAGGGGTTGCTGTGAACGAGAAGTTCCATTAACCGAAAAAAGAATCAAAATAAAGAGTAGAAATGTTTTTTTCATTTACTGCCCCGTCCATCAGAAAATTCTGTAGAAACCTTCCCCACACTTATTACACAATACTTTTGTATTTTCCCATTTGTCTTGTTTCTAATCATAACTCTGTCCCCTATCCAGCCATCCTCCAGAGATTTACCAACAGCGCTTATCTTCAAAGCTCCTCTTTTTACCTCGATTACCACTCTTTCCCCTCTTTTTACCTCCGGGATACTCTCCAAAGCATCGAGAGGAATCATTTCCCCCGCCCTGATAAAACGCCTGGCTCTCAACCTGTATATATCCGTATCCAATGTCGCGGGCTGCCGATAGCACTCCGCCAGGTCCTTATCGACCCAGTCAATATCACCAACATCTATTCTCTTCCCCTTTTTAATCTTTCCTGTAGCTACCGGGCACTTAATATCAAGATGAAAACGGCATCCTATTGAATACCGTCTACTGGACCAATCCCCCTGGTTTATTGTAAAAGAAACATTTCTCAATCCATTGATGTAGGGTGGCAATTCACATTTAATATTGAAATCTCCCCGGGGAACATCTAGTTTCTTAGGGATATTGTAAAATTCAAAATCGAGCGATTTAGAACCCTTGTTCCATTTGGAAAAAGCGAGTTCTTTCTTGATGCTCTGTCGCAATAAGGCCATGATATCTATCTGCTTTTTGCGTGCGGCTGCAACCACTGAAGAATCTTCAGAAGCAATACCGGCTGTATTAACACTGCGGGGATCCCCCCCCGAGCCCGCGGTAACGCAAACGGGAAAAAACATTAGCAAAATGACAAATTTAGAAACCAGTGTCATAAACTTTATCCTATCTCTTCAAACCGGCGGCTATCTGTAACATTTCCTCACTTGTTTTTACCGCCTTTGAATTTATTTCGTAGGCTCTCTGCGCCGTTATCATTCCAACCATTTCAGTTATTACATCCACATTGCTCATCTCAAGAAATCCTTCTTCTATATAACCTATGCCCTCTTCTCCAGGGTTTCCAACAAGGGGATCCCCACTGGTCGCTGTAGGTTTATATAAATTGTGTCCTACGCTCCTCAATCCAGCAGGATTCTGAAATCTGACAAGTTCCATGCGTCCGAGTTGTGACGGTTCGTCTTCACCCTGTATAAGAACTGAGACTCCTCCATCCCCAGCGACCATCATTTCTGTCGCCTCTCTGGGAATAGCAAGTGACGGTTCAACAGGAAACCCGGATGTTGTTACCATATTACCCTCAGAATCCATCTTCATAGTTCCGTCACGAGTGTAGGCGTATGTTCCGTCTGGAAGAAGAACCTGAAAAAAGCCATCTCCATCGATCATCATATCAAGGGCATTTTCGGTAATTTTTGAAATTCCCTGGCTAAAAATCTTAGTTGTCGCCGACAGCCTGACTCCATGCCCAATCTGATTGAAGCTCGGATTGGCTTTGTTCGTCAACCTGGCGCCCCCCGCCCCTAGTCTTTCATAAAGGAGATCTTGAAACTCCACTCTGGTTTTCTTAAACCCGGGGGTATTTACATTGGCAAGATTATTGGAAATATTATCTATATATATCTGTTGTGATTTCATTCCAGACGACGCCGTCGATAAAGCTCTAATCATATCTCTTAACCTCTTTCCTTAACGGAGACCAAATACTCTCTTTTGTAAAGTCACATTCATAGCTTTGCCTGTAACCTATCCTATTTTTCCAATCCTTGTTGTCATCATCTGAAGAATTTCATCCTGCGATTTCAGGGCTTTCTGAGAAATCTCATAGGCCTTGAGGCCTTCTATCATATTTGTCATCTCGGCAACAACATCCACATTACTTTCTTCAATAAATCCTGATACAATGTTTGTTTCTTCAATCGTTAATTCTTTCGGAGAAGCTCCCTGCATCGCCCTGAACAATGTTGAACCTGTCTTCTCCAAAAGTGACTTATCCTCAAAATCAACCACTGATATTCGTCCCGCGGAGACTCCATTTACCTTCACCGCGCCGTTACCATAAACTTCTATCTTTCCCGGGGGGAGCTGAATACCGCCTGCGACACGATCACCGTTGGATGTTACCAGATAACCCTCTGAATTAATTAGGAATGCACCATTTCTTGTATACCTGGCGCCCTCGTCGGTTTCTACTTCGAAGAACCCCTCGCCGTGAATGGCCAGATCAAGAACCCGGTCGGTCTGGTTAAATGTCCCCTGATTATATTGAATGGCACTTTGAACATTCGTTGTTTCTCGATTGTTATTGTCCACGGCACTATGGAAAAGAGCTATATCCTTCTTAAATCCGGCAGTGTTAATGTTAGCCAGGTTATTCGCTATCACGTCATTGCGAATTGTCTGATTCTTCATCGCCCTCGCGGACAAAAATATTCCTCGCAGCATAGTCTTTCCTCCATAGCTCGACAAATATCGGCAAGAGATATGCCCCTTGGGACCTAAGTCCTCAAATCATTTGTCATAAAAGGTTATCGGATTGTTATATATAGAATTACAAAGTGTGGAAAGAAACAGTCTTTCCCACAAAACAAATCGCACTGATAAAATGAAAAGGAAAAATTTTCTATATGAAAGGAAAATTAATTCATTTAGTTATATTAACAGCCACTGTTAAATCTTCGCTCTTTTTATCGGGAGCGCCCACAATCAACCCAGGAAGCCATACATAAAAAGTACTGCCCTCGGATACCCTGCTTTCCACGGAGATATTACCATTATGAGCGGTTACAATGTCCTTTACTATAGTCAAGCCGAGCCCCGTTCCCTTTATTTTCTTCCTCTCGGCATTCTGAAGCCTCGCAAAACTATCGAAGATGCTTCCCATTTCTTCCTCACTCATCCCTATCCCCTTATCGCTTACCTTTACTTCAACACCGTCATCCTTTCTATAACATTCAAGATAAACTTCCCCACCTTTGCCTGTGTACTTAATTGCGTTCTCAATAATATTGATTAAAACATGCTCCAATTTGTCGCTATCGCCAAAGAGATTGATTTTACCGTCTTTACAGTCACATACAAGATTAATATTCTTATTCTCAGCGAGGAGTCTTAACCCATCTACCGTCTTTGTTACAAGTTCGGCAAAATCAAAACCTTCTTATTAAGAATTATGAATTTGTTTTTAAGGCGTGAAACCTCAAGAAAATCATCCACAAGTTTTCTTAAGGCAAGCCCCTTTTCTTCAACTCCGCTGAGAAATTCCCTTTGCAGTTCAGTTAACTCACCGGCGTTACCTTCCAGAATAAGCTGTGTATATCCGAGAACAACACTTATCGGGGTCCTCATTTCGTGCGCGACCATCGAATAGAATTCCGACCTTAGTTTCTCCGTTTCTTTTTCAGCGGTAATATCCGAGAAGATAACAGCTCCCCCAATATCCTCGGTAAAACCAAGATGAACACGCCTGACACTAACATCATATATCCTTTTACCGTCACCATGATCAATAACTACTTCAACGCCCTCTGTCTCTCTCTTCTCAAGTACCGCTGAGAATACCTCTTCCATATCCTTCAGGTTTGGGAATAATTCTTCCAGCCTTTTACTCATTATTAATTCAGGAATCAACATAAACCTCTCAGCCGCCCTGTGATTGAAAAAGACAAGCAGCCCTGAATTATCAACAATAATTATCGCCTCACTGAGATTGTTAAGGAGTCCCTCCAATTTCTGTTTTTCCCGTATGATATTTTCTCTGTCTTTCTTCCAGTTAAGAAGTCTTTTAACCCTTGCTACAAGTTCGCTTTCAGCGACATTTTTAAGGATATAGTCTTCGATACCAACCTTAAATGACTTCACCTTTTCCTCTATATTTCTGTTATCTGTGAACATAGCTATTGGTATCATCCTTGTCTGGGAATATCCCTTGAGAACACGCGCTGCATGAATCCCATCCATTTCGGGCATATTATAGTCCATCAATATTAAATCCGGATAGTATTCAAGAACGGCGAGGATGGCCTTTTCTCCATCCTCCCTCAAAATAACATCAAACCCGCTTCGGGTAAGGATACTCTCCAACCTGTTGCGGATTATTCTGGAATCGTCCACAACAAGTATTAAGTCTCTCTTGCTCAATTAAAAATCCTCCAAATATCAAGCACAATGACGATCGAGCTGCAGAAGAAACATTACCCCTTCAGCCAATCGGTCATATATAACATTGCAAAAGATCAGCGTACATTATATGCTTCGTCTGTTGGAGGGAAAATCTTAACTGTAAAATTCGCTGTAAATCATATCTATTTGCCGTTATAATAATCTCCTGATCAAACTGGTTTGGCATTTTAAGAAAGGCCCCATTATGAAATTGGCAGTAATAAGCGACACCCACGATAACATTAAAAATCTAGAGGCTGCAATCACCGAAATCAACAAATCTGGCGCCGACATGTTGCTTCATTGCGGAGACCTCTGCTCACCATTTGTAATTGAAAGCCTAGCCCTGTTTAAAGGTCCCGTCCATATTGTTTTCGGAAATAATGAAGGAGATCGATTTACAATTAAAAGTGTCGCCTCAGGCTTTTCGAACATCACCCTGCATGGTGATGTCGCCTTTCTGGAAATTGAGGATACCAATATTGCTTTTACCCATAGGCCTGAATTCGCGCGCGGGCTTGCAAGCACCGGTGAATACTCTGTAGTCTTCTTCGGACACACTCACAGGCGTAAAGAATCCAGAATAAAAGATACATGGCTGATAAACCCCGGAGAGATCATGGGCTTGAGGGAAGATCCCGGCTGGCTTTTGTACGATACCGGTGATTGCAGTTTTACGTATTATGATTTATAGAGTTGCCGGGTTATACCAATATTTCAAATTTCAGGTCCGGTTTTAATATCGAAAGGTATTCGAGCGTTTCCGCAATGCCAGGGATCCCCACCCTGCCTCCAAGTTTCCCGCATTTCAACGCCGCGACGGCATTTGAAAAGACACACATCCTGTAAAGATTCCACCCCTGCAAAACCGCGAAAAGGAAAGCTCCATGAAAAACATCTCCCGCTCCGGTTGTGTCAACAGTATTCACCTTGAATCCATCGACATTAATCAACCCGCTATCACTAAAAGCCACACAACCTCTTTCGCCAAGAGTTATAACTGAAACCTTCGGGCCATAGGAATGAATAATATGAAGCGCTTCTTCTACACTGCCATTATTTGAAATCTGAGCGGCAAACACCTCGCTCGCTATTATATAATCACATAGCGCAAGAAGCTCTTCAACCCCCTCCCTGAGTGTCCCCGCGTCAATTACAACCGGTATTCCGTTTTCCCTCGCAATCCCAGCGGCACATGCCGCTGCTTTAGGTTCAAGACTGTCTATAAGCAAAATATCAGCAGACAAAATCATTTCTCTGTTAACCTGTTCCTCCTTTATAAAGGGAAGTGATCCCCTGGTCCACAAAATCGTTCTGGCGCCTGTGGCCTCATCCACCATAATGAAGGCAAATTGTGATCTTCCACCCTGTTCAATAATGACGGAAGATATATCAACCCCCTCTCTCTTTAGCTCATGGAGCATCTTCTGTCCAAACGAGTCATCACCTGCAATTCCAATAAAAGAAGTTCTTAATCCCAGCCTTGTGGCGGTAACAATAGCTGTCGCTGCAGGGCCTCCTCCTTGAATCTCGAATTCTTTCAGCTCGAGTTTTTTGTTTTCCGCAGGAAAGTGGGGTATTATACCAAGATAATCAATGGCTGAATATCCTAGCCCAACCGCGTGATATCTTCTCTTATCATCAATTTGATTGCACATTATAGGCAATACTACATTAATGGGGGAACATCTTACCAATTAAATTTTTAATAGAGGAACATTCAATTATTTCCAAACACAGGCCCACTATTATATTCCAAACCAGCTTGCGTAACTACACCCTACCTTGTTATCTTGTAAGGAGTGAAGGAAGGTTAAAATATGCAGGACGACATAGAATTCTGTCCATATTGTGGAAACAAACTTTCATTAAAAAGCAATGAAGGTAGAAATCGTTTATATTGCGAAAAGGAAAAACGATTTGTATACCAAAACCCTATCCCCGCAGCAACGGGATTGATATTCGACAAAGAGGGAGAAATACTCCTTGTTCTTCGGGGCAAAGACCCAAGTAAAAATCAATGGTGCCTTCCGGGAGGGTTTGTGGAGACAGATGAAACTCCTATCCAAGCGGCAAAAAGAGAACTACTGGAGGAAACCGGAATTTATGTCTCTTCACCAACACTTATCGACATAAACTTTCAGAGGAGTATTTTCTATAAGACGTCTATTCTAATCATCGGGTACCATTTTGCTGAATACTCAGGTACACTTGCAGCGGGTGACGACGCGGAGGACGCAAGATTTTTCGCCCTAGATAAACTTCCCACGCTGGCTTTCACGAGCCACATGGAATTAATAGAGAAATTTATTCATAAAAAGATACCCGCTTCCTAAAGGCGGTATCGTTCAAGCTCATCATTACTAACCGGGGATACAGTAATGGTTTTTTCCTGATCTATTTTTCTAACAATAATATCTACCTCGGAAGCTTCTTTCGCGTCACTGTATCTTGCTGCGAAAGAAGCGGCTTTTACCAGTTCCTTTTCACCCGATTTCCCCTGAATTGCTACTGTAGGCCCGGGCACTTGCGCTGCAAAGGCAAGCCAGCCGTCATTACATACCTTTTCAATATACTCGTTTTCGGATTCATCCCTACCAACTACAATCTTTACATCATCAGCTAAACGAAAGTGCCTGCCCACTGAAAGAAGAACCGTATCCTCCGGCGTAAGCTCCTCTCTTATTTTATGGGTGAAGAGGTCTTTAAGTCTGCGTGAATAATTCTCGTCTGTCAAGATACACCCGCCGGCGGGCGCGGGATAGTCAGTGATCCCTAAATCTGCGGCCATATCAATTTGTCGTTTTCTTGAACGGCCCTGAATATCCAGGAGATATTCTCTTCTGACCCAGCCTTTTTTTTCTATCTCCGTTTCTGGCAGAATCCTCGCGCTTAATGGACGAAGCAAAATCCCTTCCAACCCACTCCTTTGTTCAATGAGATCCATCGCCTGTTTACGTTGCGACATTGGTCTCTGTCCTAGCACTTCACCGGTAAAAACAAAGTCCGCACCAAGCTCAAGCATCAATTCCTTCGCTTTGGTTAAAAAGGATATCTTGCAATCAATACATGGATTGCAATTTTTCCCATATCCATACCTAGCGGATGAAACCGTCTCAAGAAACCCCTCTGAGATATCAATAATCCTCACATCTATCCCAAGCGATTTAGTCATATACGCTTTTTTGTCCCGTAACCACTTATTTTCATCAAGGGAAATATTAGATCTGACCCGTAAAGTCTCCTGATCAAAGCCGTTTATAATATAAAGCGCCACCAGTTCCACATTCTGTTTCTTCATTACTTCAACGGCAAGAATACTGTCCAGCCCCCCCGAGACAAGTCCTATTGCTTTAACTTTTTTCATACCGCTTATACACAACTTTCTGACGAAAAATAGATTTCCACGCGAATTTCAACCTATAATAAATTTTCAGAATAAGCAAGCGAGCTTTTTAGGCCCTTTCCCAAAAGATTAAAACAGAGACATGTAATAAAAATAAGAAGACCAGGCGCGAAAGCCGCCATCGGAGCTGTTCTGAGAATGGTTAACGCGCTGTTGAGCATATTTCCCCATGTTGGAACCGGCGGTTGAATTCCATATCCCAGGAAACTTAAAGCGCTTTCAATTAACATTACATTAGCAAACCCTATCGTGGCCGATACAGCTATCGATGAAGCCACATGTGGTAAAACATGTTTTAATACAATAAGCCAGCTGCGTTCTCCTATAGTAAAAGACGCTTCGACAAACCCACTCTTTCTCATAGATTGAATTTTCGCTCTAACGATCCGCGCCGTCTCCATCCACGACACGGAACCTATAACCAGGGGGATTACCAGCAACGTGCCCCCAAACACCGAAGCGGCGATAAGGAGTACAAGAAAGATCGGGATTGAAAGAAAGATATCCACTATCGCGGTTACAACGTAATCTATCAATCCCCCGAAAAATCCCGCCAGTGAACCGAGAAAAACACCGATCATGGTCGCAATAGAAATTGATCCCAGAGCCACAAAGAGAGAAAAACGCGCTCCGTACATTAACCTTGTAAATGTATCTCTTCCCAAAAGATCAGTTCCGAGAAAATGGGCGGATGAAGGAGAAGCCATAATATTTTGCAAGTCAATCCCGTCTCTTTCATAGGTAGAAAACAAAGGGGCAAAAATGGAAACTGTCGATATCAAAATGATATAAATCAAAGCGATTACCGCCAGTCTGTTTGACATAAACCGCGCAAAAACTCCCATCCCCCTACTTCGGACCGGCATTTTCGCCGGGTCAATTCTCCACAGTTCCCGTTTTGTTTTCTTCATAATCATTCTTTTCTGACACAAGCATTTTCAATCTTTACCTGCGCCTATATCTAATTTGGTCATACTGGACCTGTTTCTTGGATCAAGCAATGCACAGACAAAATCGCCGATAATATTAAAAATAATAATACAGAGAGAAGCTATAACGACAATACCAAGAACTCTCGAATAATCATGTCTTTGAAGCCCATCATAAAACAGCCTTCCCATACCAGGCCAGGAAAACACAGTCTCCGTAATGACCGCACCCGTGAATATAGTGGATATCTGCATAGAAACAGCGGCAACCGCCGGAAGAACGGCGTTACGCATTGCATGTTTGAATATAACGCCCCTTTCCCGTAACCCCTTTGCCCTAGCGGTCCGAATAAAATTACCGTTAAAAGCATCTATTAACCCTGCTCTGATATATTGACTCCACATTGAAAAATAAGCGAGAGCGAGTACTGAAGCAGGCAAAACAAGGTGAGCCAAATGATCCTTCAAAGAAAAGGCTTCTCCAATACAGAACCGGCCGCCAGCGGGAAATATCCCAAATTTAATGGAAAAAATAAGTATCGCCATCAACCCAAACCAGAACACCGGAATTGACATTCCAGCGATTGAAACCACAGAAAAAAGTTGATCCAGTAGCCGACCTCTATTCAGAGCCGAAATTACTCCGGAAAAAAGACTCATAAAGATAGCGATCAGAAAAGCTGTCCCCATAAGCTCCAGGGTTGCAGGCAAATGCTCCAGGATCATTTCTGAAACGGGCCTGCCGGTTATATAACTCTTTCCAAAATCAAGTTGCAGGAAGGTCGATTTAAACCAGTAGAGATACTGAAGAGGAAGAGGCTCGTTAAGGCCCAGGTTTTCTTTTATTCTTATAACATCCTCCTGGGTCATACGTGGACCCTTCGAAAATATACCTACAGGTCCTCCCGGCGCAAGATGAAGCAGAATAAAAATCAGAATCGAGATCAGAATTACCAGGGGAACAACCCTCATGATTCTGAATAATAGATACCTTCTCATCTTAACCCCGGCTTTCGCCTTTTTTGTACATGGTCACCGGCACAAACAACTTATTAATCCACACTGAGAACAATACGCTCCCCCAAACGGGGAATCACTACTTCAGCGCCGAACTGATTATCTATCTTTTCCGCGAGAACCCTCGCTTGATCAATTTCTCCATGCACAAGAAACAACCTTCGTACACCCTTTATATTCTTAAACCAGTCCAAAAGCGCGTTCTGATCCGCATGTCCGGAAAAGGAATGGAATTCCCTTACCTGGATCAGAGGCGTTATCCAATCTTTCATGTTTTTTCCTTTATCCCGGTAGCGTACGAGAACCGTTTCCTCACCTTCAACTAGTCTTCTCCCAAGCGATCCGGGAGACTGCCACCCCACAATACACAGTAGGTTTTGCTCATTCGCAAACATCTTCATCAAGTGTCTGGGAGAAGTGGCATGTTGAAGATCACCACTCGATGATATAAATATGGATGGCTCGTGAATCCTGTCGTGCGTACCTACAGAATATGAACTTCTCGTTTCTCTAAGTCCGGGGCGTTTCAAAATCCTGTCCTTGTAAAATTTATTTGCCCATTCACTCAATTCGCCCGCAGAATTGCGGTAGATTCCAGTTATTTCTTTCGCTGTTGGGCTATCCGTATAAACGATTGTACCGCAAGGGATCACACCTTTATCAATATACCAGTCAATAACAGCAATAACAGCTTGTGTTCTTCCAAGTGTAAAGGCCGGAATCAAAACATCGCCTCCACCCTCCAGGGCATTTCCAACAGCTTGAGCAAATTCTCTATGTCGCTCAATAGGAATATCACTTTTGTAATCTCTCGCTACACCGCCATAAGTTGATTCCATTACAACAAAATCGGCCATCTCGCACGCCTGAAGAGGGGGAACAAGAACTGAGTTTCCGCTTCCAAGATCACCGGAGAATACTATTTTCATAGTATCTTCACCCTGCACTATGGATATTTCAATAAAAGCGGCTCCAAGGAGGTGCTCAGCTCTTCTAAATCTGAATGATACATCATTTAATCTCTCTTCGTGTCCAAAGTCGATACTTTCAAGCCCCGTAAGGGCTCTTTTGTAATCCTCCTTAGGAACCTTTTTCTTTTTAAAATTCCTGGACATTTTCAACATAACCGGCACAATTGCCCGCGTCGGGGGTGTACAGAAGACTTTACCCCTGAACCCCGCGGCGTACAGTTCAGGCAACCGTCCGCAGTGGTCACTATGAGCATGTGTCAAAAGCGGAAAAGATATATTCTCAGGATGTGCAGGAATAATATTGTTACCCAAACTACCAAAGGCCCCGCAATCCACAAGAAAACTTGTTTCCCCCGTCTCAACAAGATAGCATGACCCGCCAACTTCACTCGTGCCGCCACAGAAACACACAGCCGGATAATCATCGCCATGCTGCCACTTTCCGGCTAACCTCAAACCGGATACCACCGTGGTCACCGCTACAACCACAAACAGTAACTTAAATCGTTTATTCATCTTTTATTCCTTTAATCTATTTTTCGAGCCACCACACATTCGCGTTCCAGGTATCTCCGGACTGAGTGGGGTTCGGGCTGTAATTCTTCAGCGCAGTAGGCATAGCATCCACCTGAGTAATCCAGAGAAGCGGAATAACAGGAACTTCACGTGCCAATCTCTCCAATATCTCAGAATACAACTTCTTCCTCCGGTCAAAAGAAACAGCGCTGCTGCCAAGAGATAAAAGATGAGTCAGAGTATCATTTCTGAAATAGGAATAGTTCTGTCCAACAGGTGGCAGAAAATCCGCTGAATAACTGGTTTCCTTCGTGGAAGGATCAGGCGGAGCCATAAAGGCATAAAGTGCGAGGTTATATCTTCCGCCACTGAGAATACCTCCATCATCAAAACCGGCAAACATAACACTGGGATGATAATTATTTATCTTCAGATCCACCCCTATATCACCAAGCTGCTTCGCCAGAACAACCTCGGTTCGTTTTCTGTTTGCCCTTCCCGTCACTGTCGAAATTTCAAGTTTCAATCTGCGTCCGCCTTTTTCTCTGATCCCATCTCCGTCGGTATCCCTCCATCCCGCCTTTTCAAGAAGGGTTATTGCCAGTTCCGGATTATAACCATTAAATTCTTTTCCAAATCCGGTATGAAATGGGGAATCAGGATGTTCATCGCTGTAAGCCGGTACCCATATCCCGTTATAGATCTTTTCGGATATCTCTTCTCTGTCAATCGCCAATGAAAGAGCCCTGCGTACACGGTTATCATCTAGCGGAAACCGGCTACAATTAAGGTCGAGGTGTTCAAGAAATAAAGCCGGCGTTTTATAAATTTTTATTCTTTCAATACCCGAAGCAATCTTCAGAAAGGCGTTCGGAACATTGTCAGCACCCATTATTTCGCCGCTCTCAAGTTGAAACATCAGTGAGTTCCCATCAAGAATAAACTTTATGATAATCCTGTCGAGATATGGCCCATCATTGTAATAATCTCTGCTTGCTTTCAGAACTATGTAAGAGCCTGGTTTCCATTCCTCAAAAACGAAAGGGCCACTGCCGACCGGATGTTTATGAAAATCGGCGCTTATAAAATCCGAATTGGCGAATTTGCCGAGCAGATGGCGCGGCAGAACAGATTCATCATAGAAACAGTCCCCAACAAAATTCGCATAAACCTCATTCATGTGAAAAACAACCGTGTGAGGATCCGGAGTAGCAACACTTTCGATAACATTCCATCCCTGACGGGTACTAACATTTATCTCCGGATTCACCATCAACTCGTATGTAAATTTTACATCATCGGATGTTACCGGTTTACCATCATGCCATCGCGCGTTCTTTCTCAGATGGTATGTGTAAGTTAGATAATCTTCTGAAATACCACCATTCTTAACCGTTGGTATTTCAGTTATTAAATCAGGTACTAATTCCATTTTATCATTGTGCTTCACGAATTTGCTGAAAATCAGATTGCATACATATATCCCTGAAACCATACTACTTATTGATTCATTAAGTATTTCCGGCTCCTGCTGCATCCCGATAACCAAGGTGCCTCCAAACTTGTTTTTCCCATCCGATTTGGATTGTTTTTCTCTATTCCCGGCGTTGTCATTGTCCGCGCACCCTGAAGACAAAATAACCAGAGACAATAAAAAAATTAAAAGAGTCTTCATATACTTCATCCTTCCCCCTCTCTTACTGCGGATTATCATATAACACGGGCTCTGACTCTTGTACAACACCTGCAATTGCATATTGGAACGGACTTTCCTGCTGCTCAATCGTTACTATCCATCCGAATCTAACGCATTTAATATGCCAGGACTAAAGCCTTGTTGTTTGATATTTCACTAAACTTTAGCCCGCACTGAAAATATTATCAATTAGAATATCCAATCAACTATCAGCTCCACGAAAAACCCTCATACGTAGGCGTGAAGCCCCCCCAAAAAGAGATTCCCAAGAAATGAAATAATAATAATCAGGAACCCGACTATAGATACTATCGCTAGAGTGGCTCCTTTCCACCGTCCTCTGCTCTGTTGATGAAGAATAAGTGTGTAAAATAACCATACAACAAGAGCCCCTGTTTCCTTGGGATCCCAGCTCCAGAAACTACCCCACGCCTTCCACGCCCACAGAGACCCCGCGAATAGAGCTCCGACTGTAAAAAGAGGGTATCCTATACGGATTGATTTAATAATAAGACCTTCCACCGCTTCTCTTTCTCTAAAACCATTCTTGTTTTTCAACGAACGGAAGAGGTAGAAAAGGCTTGCCCCGGTCGCAACAAGGAAAGCCCCTTCAGCAAGAGCAGCCAAAGTAATGTGAATATAGAACCAGTAACTTTGAAGAGCCGGCATCAGTTGTTTCGCCCCTTCCTTTGGAAGAAAGGAAGCAATAACCATAACGATTATAACAACCGGGGAAATTACAACACCGGAAATCATAGAGCCAAACCTGGAAATAATCACAATAAAGGAAACGGCAATAACCCATGAAAGGAAAAGAGAATACTCAAACATCGTAGCAAGTGGAATGTGGCCGAGAAGCCGGTACCTTGTTATTATACCCGCCGTATGAAAAACCAAAGCGGCAAAAAAAATAATTACCGCTATTCGCCCCGGCAGTTTGTTTCTTACCGCGAAAAATACCACAAAAACCAGAAAAGAAACCAAATAGATCCAGAAAGCTATCCAGAAAAGGGAAACATCGAGAGCAGCATTCATTATTATCCTTCCTCCCCGGGGTTATCAATCGCAATATCACGCAGTATGTCGCTTAAACCTTCTCTCATTCCACTAATTTCCCTCTTTAACATTTTCGTCCCGCCTTCTCTCGCAATTACGATAAACATGCCCTTTCTTCCCACTTCTCCCTTTAACAGTCGATAACTGGATCCGAAGAGAAACAAAAGCCCAACAGCCGCCAGGGCAATTCCCACAATAATCAAGGGGGTTCCGGGATTCGAACTTATCTGCAATCCCGTATAGTAAATAGGTTCTATATAATCAACCGAGAACTCTACCGGAAGTTCAAATCTGGAATTAAACGAAGGATACTTCAAAAATAGCCAGCCTGACTCATGCCCGAACGCACCCGTTATTTCTATTAGGAGAGCGGGGTTAAGCATCTTACGGCTAGAGCTATATACACCTTTTGCCCCCTTTTTGAAATCGGGGTTGTAGTCCTTTATTTCTACTGTCCAATCTGTTGACGGCAGCTTTGTTTTTTGATCCGGTTTTATATAAATTGATTCCGTTTTTCCATTTTTGGCAAACCTGCATGTTATACGCGCCCACTCAAATTCCTCATCATCTACATAATATGAACTCTGATAAATATCGTACCCACCGTACCGCGCGGGGTCATTCACCTCGAGCTTCATCGATTGTATGCTGTCACCGTTAGCATTCAAAAGAGAAAGTTTCGTTACATAATTATGTATCTCCCCACTACGCGTCTGGATAATATTGAACCTGTCAACTCGTATGGAGAGAGGGCTGCCATAAAGTGTGAGAACATCTCCCTTTCTTGCGTACATTATTTCCTTTTTACCCTGAAAGCTCCCGATCATTCCGCCGATTGTAATGACGAGTATAGCAATGTGAAAAAGCATGTTGCCGGGGTAATGCCACCGCCCCCCCATAGCCGAGAAGAGTACACCATCAGCTGTTTTCCTGAATTTGACATGATATCTCTTACCTTTAAGATAGGCTGCCACCCTGTTGTAACCTTGAGATATTTGCTTGGCGTTTATCTCTATGTCCCTTCCAAAAATTTTTTTATAATAACCGAATATATCCTTCTTTTCAGCGCCACTTAGAGCTAATTTACTCCAGTTTATTTCTATAGCGGGGGCTCTACCGGTAACCTTCCCCAAAATTAAAGGAGGAGAGAAACTAAAAGAGTGTACAATCAAAGCCTTCCATCCGGTAATAATACAGAGCAATAACGAAATAGCGAAGAAAGCGAGTACCCCGCGGTACCAGAAGGAATGAAAAGGATCATACAACCTTAAATAACTCACGAGGCTGAATATAACTCCCCCCCACCTGACCCTGTAAATATCCTTATGAAAAGTAAAGTCTCTCGGAATGATTTCTGTAAAAGCCCATCCAACAGCGCTTGCCACGGTAAGTATAACGATAATTACGACCGCAGTGCGGCCCGTTATCAAAACCTTCCATTTTTTTCTTTTCAGCTCCACATCAATTAACCACCTTAAAACCGTAATACCTATTTACACACAACCAAAAAGCGATTATATACCTATATAGTAACAATAAGCAAGAATAGTACGCGAAAACTCGGCGATCAAGGGAACAATGTGTATCGTATAATAAACAAAAAGGGATTTACAATTAAACGGTTCATTGTAATCCTTACAATGGTATTTATTCTTTTTTCCGGATGCGAGAAGGATAATACATCAACGAAGAATTCGCGAAAGTATCACAAAATAAAAACGAATTCCCTGGAGCTATACTTCCGTCTACATCCCCTGCGAAGTTCCAGAATCGGCATAGAATCCGCTGATTCAACTCTATTCACCTTTTCTGAAAAAGAGGTGTTATCTACTAATACTGATATTAACAACATCCTTGAAATGCTTTCTACTCTGACTACCGAAGGATTAAAGGAAAAGGAAATTGACAATTCGAAACTAATACTGAACTGGCTTCAAGGAGAAAAATTAGTCCTGAATGAACTTTCCTGTTACAAAAACAATCCGGTTCTTTACTGCTGGATATTAGATGAAGCGCTTTGGGGAACCCCTTCAAGACTTTCCCCGCCAAATGAAAATGAAATGGAATACTACAAAAAGCGATTACAAAAAATTCCCGGTCTTCTTAATAACGCTAAAAGGCTTATCGACAAACCATCACAGCTTCATACGAAGGTTTCCCTGAGTATGATCGAAGAGCTTATAAACAAATTCGATTCCTTGAAAGTTATGGTTTCAAAACGGTACGAAACGGATATCGTCATACTCGATTCAACCCTTAAATATATTAAAGATTTCCAGGGTTTTATCAAAAATGATCTATCGCGCAGATCCTACGGCAAAATGATCCTCGGTTCAGAAAATATCACAAGGATTTTCGATTACGACGAACACATCTTAACTAATCCAAATATGCTAATATCAATGGCGGAAAAGAGAATCCACGAACTCCTATTAAGCAAACAAGCTCTAAAGAATAAACTTAGCCAAAAAGCAGCGACTGAAAAGCCCGATAAATCCGATACCCCGATGGATATAACCAGCAAATTTACGATATCAACGATGGTTTGCGAGATCAGCGGGAACCTAGCCAGGGAAACAGTTTTTACCCAATCGCAAAACAAGGTAACTAAAATAGTATTCACAGAAAATCCGGGGCGGTTTGACTACTACAGAAAAAACCCATATCTGTCCACCCCATTTACGGGAAAATTCCCGATTGAGTGGATACCGCCTACTCTCCACTCCCCTCTTTCCAAACGGGGTTACCTGTTAATTTGTCGGGACAAAATAAACCCTGCCGACAACTCTTTATCAAATCAACCTGTAAACGAATCTTTTTTGGCTTATAGCATTATCAGAGCTATTTCCGCTAAAAAGGGGTGTTCCCCCTACATATTTACAGGAGATACCCTAAAAACAATCCTGTGCAGCGAAACATACAAATTTGGATTACTTTTTCACAATATCGAGAATACAATAAGCAGATGTCAAAAAAGACCGATAGAAATACGTATCCACGATATAAATACCCGGATACTTGATTTGGCCAGAGTTGTAATTGTAATTAAACTTCACAGTGGAAACTATTCCTTGGAAATGGCAGCAAATTTCCTCATTGAAAAGGCCGGGCTTGATCAAAAGGAAACAACTTATAATGTCGAGGTCGCTCTGATTTCGCCTTCAATAGCCTACGCCGGCATCACCAGGATTATGATGTCTGAAATGGATAGAAAACTGAAAAGTTCGGATAATATTAAACTCAAAGAAATGAGCGCCTTCGAACTTCTTCAATCAAATCCGGGACTTCCAATCCCAATGATACGCAAGAAGTACTTTAAATAGGACTCCGAAGCAAATCAAAAGGGCAAATCTCCTGAAGTATAGACAATATTTCCACCATGAATCGTTCCGAGAACTCTTAAGTCAGGTATTTGTTCGGTGGGTATCTCAAAAATATTATCAGAAATGATAACAAAATCGGCGAATTTACCATTTTCCAGAGATCCCAGAGAATCTTCCCTGAATGAAGCATAAGCGGCGTTAACAGTAAAGGACTTAAGGGCATTGAGGAGATTTATCCTCTGGCCTGGTATCCATCCCCCGGATGGTGTTCCAT
>JAGHBT010000201.1 GCA_021160845.1 bacterium
CTCAAAACTCTGTAAAAAGTCTCAACGTCGAGACAAATACCTGTAACTGTAATAATATTATCACAAACGAAACTGATTTTTGTCTCAACGTCGAGACAAATGCTGCCAAAGAGGCGAGTAAAGAAGAGACAGAAGAAGTAGAGCTAAAACAAAAGTTTAAGCTTGAATTTATGGTAGACCCTGAATTTATGAAGAAACTTGAAAGGATCAAATCCCGCCTATCGAGGAAATACCCGGAAGGTATTAATTTCGAAAAGTTATTTAGCGTAGTTATGGATGAGTATCTCGAACGCCACAGTCCGGAGAAAAGAATAGAAAAAAGAGAAGAACGGAAGGCTGATTGGCAAAAGGTAAAGGCTGTTTCCCGGAACAACCAAAGAACACGCAATATCCCCGCCGCAGCCAGAGATAAAGTATACAAAAGAAATGGGGGGAAATGTGCCTTCGTAGGCAAAGATGGGAAAAGATGCAATTCAACCTGGAACCTCGAGATCGATCATAAGGTTCCATTCGCGAAAGGAGGCGACAACTCATTGGGAAACTTAAGACTCCTATGTGCTAAACATAATAGGCTGGAGGCGGAACGCGCATACGGAAAAGACTTCATGAAAAAATATATCAAAAGGGAATAATTTACGGTTCTTCATCTTAAAACAGTTGTCAACACTGTATTATCAGGAAATCTATACGCATCTAAACTCACATGGCCAAGAGGATTTAGTATCTGCAGGATAAGAGGTTTGATTTCTATTGTCAGCACTAAAGGGCTCATATCTGGTCTTTGAAACCAGCAGATGATTTGATTCAATATCATCAGCCTGATTTTAGGAACGTGGTTATTACTCAGTAGGGATCATTCAGTACTTCTAGGTACAATCGGACATGGGATACAAGAACTGAGGGTAAATCAGAGTTCACCTCACTTAACTCCGGTTGTTTATTGGTTAAAAAACCGGGAAAGTCTAAAACACATAATTTACTTGACAAATTTGCGTTCTTTGCAAAAAATAGGATAATCAGGCTTAAAATAAAAATTCAAACTGATAGAATAAAAGGAGGTGATAAAAAACGGGAAGAACAAGACATTAAGTTTCTGGAATTTTGCAAAGGAGAACAAATGATAAAGAAAGTAGCAGCAATTTGTTTTGTGGTTTTAATAACTCTCTCGACTACTGCCTGTGCCGGGATCGGGTTCAAGGGGGGACTCAATTTCACCAAATGGACAGGTGATGACTGGTCAGATGCCGATGAGTTCGATTGGAAAATGGGATATAAAATAGGGGCATTTTTTACTTTCCCCGCGACTCCTATTTTAACTGTCCAGCCAGAAATCTATTTTACGACAAAGGGATGGAAAGCTGAAGGCGAGATTCTGGGAGAAACTGTAACCATGACAACTTCCATGAATTACATAGAAATCCCCGTTCTGCTTAAACTTAACATGGATACTGGTATGAGTTTTAAACCGACGATTTTCGGAGGACCCTATGTCGGATTTCTAATGGGAGATCCGACCCTTAAAGTGGAAGTCGGGGGAGAAAGCGCAGAAGAGGATTATCCGTCAGACATCTTTAATTCAACCGATATTGGAGGAGTTATCGGAGCCGGGGTTGATTTTGATCTTGGTATGAGCACTGCCTCTTTCGAGGCGAGGTTTAACTTCGGCCTGACTTCAGTAAGTGACAACGACCAAGAAGATATAAAAAACATGGGATTCTCAATTCTCGGAGGTTTTTCTTTCTAGGAACAGAAAAGAAAGTTTGATACATGCGATCCCTTTTTATGTCCGATTAAAAAGAGGTTATTTACTAACTCCCCTGGTTAAGTGACACTTACAACTTTGCCGGGGGTTGCTTCTGTTGGTACTCTTCGGTTTAATTAAGATTTTATGTCTAATTTTTTAAGAGGCGGTTTATGTAAAGCCGGGGCAATTCCCCACACGGTTGCTGCCTATAAGTCACCGGATTTTCCAGTTCAGAATTCACTTGATGAGGTTTTCCTGTAGAGTGCCGTAGGGTGTTATGTCGTCCAGGCGGTAGTGTATCTTTTTCGGCTTGCCGTTCTCCATCTCAAGAAGACCGGCACGCTCCAGTTGGTGAGGGATGTTCTTGGGGAAAGCCTGGGGGTTGGCCCGCAGGAAACGAAGGATCGCGGGTGTCCGCAGGAAGATTCCCTTCAGATCGGTTTTCGCCAGTTCGGTCATCCACGGTTCTTGGTGGCCCAAGTCAGGGAGCATCCGGTGATCCATATCCAATCCATCCGTGTGACCGTCGGCAACAAGGCGATCCACAGCCACGTTGATGGTGTATAGGGACATGGTCGCGCAGGATCGAAGGAGGGTTTGGTAGGGCAAGTCGTCATCCGGCAGATCGATCAGGGTATCGGTGGTTAATGAGTTGGGTGCCATTACCTTTCGCAGTTCCTCCCATTCGGCCATGGCCTCTGCCTGGTTTTTTTCCGACCGGGGTGCCTGTAATGCCCATTCTTCCTCGAGCTGCTTCAAAATTTTCGAGACGTTATGGCGGGCCACTCCGTCGCATAGAGCTAGATTTGTCTTCAGCAGTTCAGCCAGTCCCCGCCGGCCGTTGGGAAGCCGCAGACGGTAACTGAACCAGTCGCGGTGTCCTAAGGCATCGTCCAGGAAGCGGGTAGGGCCGGAAAAACACCGGGGTGTCAGCAGGTAGGCTGCTGGATTCATGCCGGTCTTAAATTTGTAACCGGTGTCCGGTGGTCGCCAGGCCTCCCAGCTGAAAACCAGATCCCGGATATGGTAGTCACTCCCCATTTCCTCGTTGCCGTAGTTGAGAAGTTCGATGGGATGGTCGGCGGCGAACAGGAAACGCAACTGTCCGTGCTGAATAAGGCCTTCTTGTCCGATATTGTCCAGGGGCAGGAGTGTGAATTCGGCGGCCTCGACACCATCAAGGGGAACCCGGGCCGAACAGAAAACCGTTGTGCCGTCGACGGGATTGCCACCGTGATTCAGGTTAAGTAGGATGACGAACCCGTGTTCGTCCCAGGGACGGCTGGACTGCCAATCGACCATGACCGGCGCCATGGCGGCGGCATAGCCACCCGGCAAGATGTCCGTGGAGGTGCGTAACCTAAGGGGCTTGTTCGGTCGGTTGAACCAGCGCAGTAACTGCTCAGGGGTCAGGGTTCGCTTTTGTTTGGAAAGGCTCATGTCGGGACCTTCCTTTTTCGATGTTGCAACCAGTACCGCAACGGTTACTATAGCCACAATTAGGATAACAGTGAGAACTCTACGCATGGCTCTGTCTTTCGGTTCAACACAGTCGCTGGGGTGTTGAAAGCCTCCATGAACAATTCAAAAACCAGAGGTTGGTGTTTTCCGTGTATAATGCCTTCTCTCAAACCCAGACGCGAAGCAAACCACGCCATTTTATATCCGGTTTCCAGATAAGCTGATTCTTAGACATTCTGCCGGTATTTTATCTCTTTGTAAAATACTACGGCATTATTATTAAATTAACAACTGTTTAATAGGCTTCAGTATAAGCCATTTTAAATCGCTAGTATTTATGCTTGAATTCAAGTAGGCGGATTCAACCAGGCGGATATAGCGTTAAACATTGAAGCGTATTTCGAGAACGGTGTTCTTTGGAATGATATAATCGCGGTTGACGAGCTTGGTCAATTCCTTGGAGCGTGCGTCCTGCATATTGTGGGCTGTCATCATATCCTCAGCGCTTATGATTTCAGCCTTGATAAATCCTCTGGCCAGATCCGAATGAATTTTCCCGGCGCAGGTTACGGCATCGGTGCCTTTCTCAACTAACCACGCGTGAACCTCGTCTTTGCCCACAGTGTAGAAAAACATCATGCCGGCTTTATCCATTCCGTCACGGCATACAATATTCGCGTCCGGCGATACATCCCCGTAAATAATCGTAGGGGTGAAACTCAAAAGCCCGAACGCTGTTATAATATCCCGCTCGCTATTATCCAGGGATAAATCACAAATTGGTTTTTGATCCTCGAGTTGAGCCAGGCATTTTTCCAACACAGCCTTTTCAGACGGGTTCTCCGTTCTGGACAGCCTTCCTTCGATTTTCTCCATGTCAAGAATTAGCAAATCCAGAAGAGATTCATCCGACATCGCGATGATGTCAGCTGACTCGTATTCGTCAGGTAAAAACTTGAAGTAGTAAGGCGACACTTTCTTCGGCTGAAACTTCTCGACAAAACCCGAAAAGATCTCATCATGGTATTTGATTTTGCCCTGTGGAAGACTTAATCCTGTATTTGCTATTTTCATTTTGTAGTAAGACCTTTCGTGTTGTCCAACATTTAGAACCTATTTCGTCCTTTCTATTCCCAGTAACATAACCATACCAAAGTGGCAAGTTTAAATCAACGATTTGCGTATAACTCGCCGTAGGGCTAAAAGCGCTGAATTTGTTCGCACTATTATCGGAC
>JAGHBT010000126.1 GCA_021160845.1 bacterium
ACTAGTCCATCCCCAATACCCGCGGCTTCTCTCTCCTCGGGTGACATACAGGCATGTGTCATGGAAGCAGGGTGCTGAATAAGAGACTCAACCCCTCCAAGGCTTACGGCCAGGGTATGAATCTTTACAGAATTCATCATTGTCTTTCCAGATTTCAACCCGCCTTTAAGGTAGAAACTAATCAACGCTCCGGGACCATCCGTCTGCTTCTTATGTGTTTCATACTGCGGGTGTGATTTAAGCCCGGGGAAAGCCACTTTTTCAACTTTTGGATGAGATTCCAGGTATTCCGCTATTTTCTGAGCATTTTCGCAATGACGCTTCATTCTAATCGACAGCGTTTTAATCCCTCTTGCCACAAGAAAGGCATTAAACGGATCTATTGTTCCACCAATTTCAGTAGCCATCGAGCGAAAATGTTTATAGTCTTCTTCGGTTTTTAGGACAACTATTCCGGCTACAACATCGGCGTGCCCATTAAGAAATTTGGTCATCGAATGAAGAACCAAATCCGCGCCAAAATCCAGCGGTTTTTGAAGAATAGGGCTCATAAATGTATTATCAACACATAGTTTAGCACCATTGTCATGGGCAATATCAGCAATAGCGGCAATATCTGAAACAACTATCGTCGGGTTTGCGGGCGTTTCAACATATATAAGCTTTGTTTCAGGTGTAACAGCGGCTTTAACAGCCTCAATATCCGAGGTGTCAACAAAACTAACCTTAACACCAAATTTGGTAAATATAGTACTTAATAAAGCGCTCGTAGAACCATATACGGCTTCGCTGCTGACAACATGGTCACCCGCGCTGAGTAAGGAAGCAAACACCAAATGAACCGCGGCCATGCCGGTAGCACATCCCACAGCCTTGTACCCATTTTCAAGTATAGCCACTACTTGTTCCACAGATTGAATAGTCGGGTTTCCCACGCGAGTATAGATATATCCTTCCTCTTCGCCGCTGAACAACCTGGCTCCGTGGTCAGCATCCTTAAACGCGAATGTTGACGTTTGATATATTGGAGTTACCACACATCCCGTTTCATTATGGATCAAACTTCCATGAACACACTTAGTGTTTTGTCCATACTTCCTAATGTCCTCCATTTTACACCATTTCCTTTCTAAATAAGGTAATAGGCAATCTCTACGACAACTCACTCAGAGATTATAACCTAAAAAAAAATGATTTTCCAATAATCCTTAGTAAAGCACAGGCTAATTAATTTAGCTGGAATGCCTGATTTGCATATACACTTTTCTGCTTAATCTTTTTTATTCAGCTTTAATATCGGAGCAGAAATCTTAGCAAAGGCATTCGCCGCTTCTGTTCCGGCATATAAAGATACAAAAGGCTTCCCGTCGTCACTGGCAGTGACGATGGCGGGGTCTATTGGTAAACTTCCAAGGAGTGGGATATTCATATCGCTGGCCATAGCTTCCCCTCCTCCAGTTTTAAATATCTCCGTACGTTCTCCGCACTTCGGGCATACAAACCAACTCATATTCTCCACTACCCCAAGTACAGGCAGATTAAGTTTACGGCAGAAACTGACGCATTTCCGAACATCCACTATAGCCAGACTCTGAGGAGTTGTAACTATTATCGCGCCATCGGCCTTTCCCATAAGCTGAACAATCGATAGTGGTTCATCGCCTGTTCCTGGAGGAGAATCCACAATCAAATAGTCAAGCTCACCCCAGTGAACATCCGAGAGAAACTGTTTGATCATTTTATACTTCAACGGTCCCCGCCATATTACCGCGTCATCACTCTGCCGGAGGAGAAAAGCTATAGACATTACACTGAGATTATTACCAATCTTCAAAGGCTCAATAGCTCCTTCGCTTCCTTGCAGCTGAGTTCCCTCCACGCCAAGAAGCTTCGGCACACTCGGTCCATGAATATCAATATCCAAAAGGCCAACTTTTTCGCCGGCCGAGGCAAGTGACACCGCAAGATTTACCGCTACCGTACTCTTTCCTACTCCCCCCTTGCCGGAAAGAACCATCACCTTGTGTTTGATAGTACTCATTCGTTCTTTAACTTTTACATCATCTGAAGTATCGCTCATTTTACCTCCTCTATCACTCGCTCTATAACCCTTTTTCGAATCTCTGTGAAATATTGTAGGGGGCAAGTTAAATAGCAATTAAGCCCCTAAACCCTTTTATAGTTGGCACATTTTCACTATACAACATAATATCGGGAAAGGGAAACTTTTTCCTTGCCGTTTAGTATATTACCGTAATTCTGCAGTTATTTCTTCGCCTGTACCACTTTATAGAATCATTGCCAACATTCTAATTTATCTTCTGTTCCTTCCTCTTCCGGTCCCTTGGTTTCTTCCCGCTCCGCGGCCTCCGCCCCCACTTTTTCCACAATCTCCCAATCCCCTTCCGGTACGAGCTCCTTTTCCATCGGGTCCTGTCTTGTCTCCTCTTGGCATAATTATATCCTCCTTATTTAGGTCAATTAACCCTTCTTGCTTTCCTTTTCCAACTCCTCGATACGTTTGGTAATACTTTCCAGGCTTTGCTTCAAATAATCCGCCTGCCCGCTTAAATACTCCTTTTCCTGATCCTTTGTTATACCAGCATTCGGGATGTACTGAGGAGCGGCGCCTACTCCATAATAACCTTGTTCCATTGTTCCGGGTAACCCCGCACCATAAAATCTGTTACCCCATCCGAAGCCGCCAGCTCCGTACCCTCCCCTGAATCCGCGTCCGCCACCCCTGCCGAAGCCACCGCCACCGCGGAAGCCACCGCCAACAGCACGGTTCATGTAACCCGGCATGTTGTAACCTGCGCAAAACCCAGCGCCTCTACCTGTCATTGGTCCAAATCCATCTGGTCCTCTTCTGTCTCCGCTTGGCATAACTGCCTCCTTCTTCTCAAGAGATGTAGCTCAATCTACATCTCGCTCCTTTTAAAAACCCCATAATTACTTCCATGACGTAATCCTCCCCTTCCACGACCATCCCCCCCACCTCTTCTTCTCCTTCTCCCGCACCCCGGCATAAGAAAACCGGCATTAGCAATCTTATTCTCTTTCAATGCCATAATGATTTCTTCTATATTCCCGCTGATCCACCCAATAATCTCAATGCCGGCAGAATTGACAAACCGGGCGGCAAAATCTGATATAGCGCCGCAAACAAGCAAATCAATGTTAAGTTCTCTTAACCTTTCAACCTTTCTACTGACCATCCCCCCACTAAACTGCGGTGGAAAAATCCTGACATATTGCCCCCCGTTTTCATCATCACCGCGGAAAACCGGCAGATCCCATTCCGACCTTGATACCTCACGGTTTTCCACCATTTCAACAACCATAACCCTGCCCGCGGATTCAAAGACCGGAGATATTCTATCATTCCATATTGTAATTGCTATTCTAGACATCATATCACTCATTTCACCTACGCAAATGAAATTGCATCTTATATGCCAAAAACTTAAATCCCACCACAAATAGCTGCATCGTATTGTTATTACGGTCGTTATAGAATAATTAGATATTTAAAAAAACAAGGCTGGGTTAAGCATCATTGCGATAATGCTATACTAATGGAACGATATTAATTGCAAATATGCAAATATAACGACCCAACGCTTACCTCTTTCCCTTCGAGTTTCGCCCGTCAACAGACGGAAGCTCAATATTCAATCTCTTGATCTTTCTCCACAGGGTTGTTTCGTGCATACCCAACTGCTCGGCGGCCTTCTTTCTGTTCCAGTCATTCTTTCTGAGAACATCCTTTATAAATACCGCTATGAGCTTATCCAGGCTGTTTACCTTTAAAACTTTGTCTTCTTCTCTCTCCTCTCTAAAAAACCGCGGCAGATGCTCGGGTCCTATTACATCCGCTCTACATAGAACAAAGGCATGTTCAATTATATTCTCAAGTTCACGAACATTTCCGGGAAAATTGTACCGCATAAGGATAGCCATAACCTCGGCAGATACGCCTCGAATATCCTTGTTTTTAAGGGTGTTAAACATATTAACAAAATGCCGAACAAGAATCGGAATATCTTCCATCCTTCGAGCCAACGGGGGAATATCCAACCTGACAATATCAATCCTGTAGTAAAGATCTTGTCTGAACTCTCCTGAATTTACAAGTCCTTTCAAACTTTTGTTGGTAGCGGTTATAATCCGCACATCCGCTTCTTCGGTTTCAGTGCTTCCCAGAGGCTCATAGATACCCTCCTGCAGCACCCGCAGCAGTCGCGCCTGCATTGCGGGAGACACATCTCCAATTTCATCGAGAAATATTGTTCCCCCACGGGCTCTGGCGAATCTTCCGGGTTTATCTCTTTTCGCGTCCGTAAAAGCACCCGCCTTAACCCCAAAGAGTTCAGCTTCCAGAAGCGAATCAGGTAACGCGCCACAGTTTACCGTAACAAGGGGTTTTTCATGTCTATAGCTCAGGTTGTGAAGCGCCCTCGCGAAGAGTTCCTTTCCTGTTCCACTTGCCCCTTCGATAAGAACAGTACTGTCGCTCTCCGCTATATCGGGCAATATATCAAAAAGTTCCCACATCTTGTGATTCTTGCTTATTATATCTTCGAAACTGTAACTCTTCTCGAGACGTTTCCTCAGTTCAATCTCTGTCGAGATATCTCTAAATGTTTCAACCCCGCCAATAACCTTTCCTCTCTCATCCTTTAATAGAGCTGTAGAAACAGATAGCTTCAACGGTTTCCCGTCGGCCCTAACTATAGTTACCGCTTCATTAACTATCGATTTCCCTGTCTTCATCGTCCTTCGCATAACACAGGATCTTTCACAGATATTGGCCTTGAAAATCTCAGCGCAGAACCTCCCTACCGCTTCTTCTTTTAAAACTCCAATAATCCTCTCCGCGGCACTGTTTAAGTATGTTATCCGCCAGTCCAGATCGACGGTAAAGACACCGTCGGCAATACTGTTTAGTATTATTTCACTCTTGAAATCCATAGTCGCCCCCGCGCAAACCGTCTATTCAAAAGAGAGAGAAGAGTTCACTTAAAACACGCTATATTTATACTAAGAAAAATAATCCTGATTTGCAAGGCAAACATTGCAATAACGCAGCTATATCTTTGAGTGGATTCCAGGCAAGCAATAACATAAATTCTATTTTGTCCACATCCCTAAATAATACGACTTGTTCATTCTATCTTTCGTCCACCGTGCCATAGCAAAAAGGTTGAAACACAAAAGAACAATAAAAAGGCAAGATTGATATAGCCACCATAAATAATGCCTCCAACCGGGGAAGGGATATAGTTTGCTATTGAAAATGTAAAAATTAATAATGTTGGTGTAAAAAGAATTATAAACTTTGGATAATAGGTTTTCCTAAAAATTATTGTAAATAAAAAAATAATTGTTCCAATAGCACCAAAAACAGACAGTGTACTAAACAAAAAATGAAGATATGCCGTGGATTGATCTAACAAGGCTTTAACAATTTCTATATCGCTTTGTTGTACCGATGCTTTTGCTCTGAGTATTAAACCTGTATTTACAAAACCGGAATGATATGACCCGGCAAAAATAATCATACAAGCAAAACCTGAAAATGAAATCAATGCTAAGACTTTGCCGGCTGATCTAATAGCAAGATAAACTTGCCAAAAACCTATCGTATACAAGATTGAAGCAACCGGACCGACAGCGCCGCCAATCATTAATCGAAGAAGTGGGATTTCACTCATAATTCTTCTGGAACATTCATAGTATTCCGAACCGCCGTAAAACCCGCCATATAAAAACATATCTCCGGTAAACATGAGAAGGGCGCCTAAAATCCCCGCGAAACCTGTAAGACGTATTCTTTTTATTTCATCCATTAGTTTTTATAACCTTTCAAAATTAATCACACCAAATTAATACCCCATCGCGCATCCGTCTTTTCTCGATTCGGAACCCCCTATAAGGATATCATTCTTGTGATCCCACCATATTCCCTGATAACCTCCGAAACCTCCACTTTCCTTAACAATACTGTGCCTCTTTTCAATAAGTCCGCGGATCACTTCTCTCCCAATACCAAATTCCAGAGCCAATCTGCCACCATCCGACATCTTCTGCCCTGTTGGCTGAGAAGACCCGATATGTCTAAATCTCGGCGCGTCTCCCGCTTCCTGAATCCCCATCCCAAAGTCGATTATGTTACACAGGATTTGAACATGCCCCTGGGGCTGCATCGACCCTCCCATAACACCGAAAGAAAACACAGGTTTGCCTCTCAGCGTGACCATAGCCGGAATTATCGTATGGAAGGGTCTCTTACCCGGTTCAAGCGAGTTAGGATGCTCCGGGTCCAGATTGAATAATGCCCCCCTGTCCTGAAGACAGAATCCCAATCCATCCGGTACGGGTCCCGAACCAAACCCCGCATAATTGCTCTGAATCAATGAAACAAAATTTCTATCACTGTCCGCTACCGTAAGATAGGTTGTTTCCCCGTTTTCGAGTATGATATCTCCCGGATCTATGGATCGAAGCGCCCTTTCAGGATCAAATAATTTTCTTCTTTCATCGGCATACTTCTTTGATATCAACCTAGTTACCGGAATATCAGAAAACTCGGGGTCCGCGTAATAACGCGCCCTGTCCGCGAAAGCAATCTTTTTGGCCTCAACAAGATGATGCAGATATTCAACGCTGTTATGCCCCATAGCCTTAAGATCAAAAACCTCGATAATATTCAACATCTGAAGGGCGGCCACCCCCTGTCCGTTCGGAGGCAATTCCCAAACATCATATCCTCTATAATTTGTGCTGACAGGCTCTACCCATGTTGAGTGATGAATTTCAAGATCCTCCAGACGAATATACCCACCAATACGTCTTTCAAAGGTATCTATCGTCTTTGCAATCTCACCTCGGTAGAAGGCATCTCTTCCCTTTTCCGCAAGAAGAGTGTAAGTATGGGCCAGATCGTGGTTCCTGAAGATCTCACCCTTGAGCGGCGCCTTTCCCCCGGGAAGATAGGTCTGCGCAAAATTAGGTTCATCTTTAAGCCTTTCTCCCCCAATTTTCCAATAATGCGCTATGACCTCCGTTACTGGAAACCCCTTCTTGGCATAGTGAATAGCCGGAGCGAGGATTTCCTTCATATCGAGTTTCCCGAAACGTTTGTGAAGTTCAAACCATCCATCCACACACCCGGGAACAGTTTGAGGCAATACCCCAGTATATGGAATCCTCGAAAATCCCTTCTTTTTTACCTCTTTGATATTCAAAAGGCGCGGAGCCCTACCGCTTGCATTAAGGCCATATAATTTTTTAGTCTTCGCGTCCCATACTATGGCGAAAAGGTCACCCCCGACACCACTGGAAACAGGTTCCATAAGCCCGAGAGCCGCATTTACGGCTATCGCGGCATCGACAGCGTTCCCACCCTTTTTAAGAATGTCTACCCCAATTTGTGCGGCAAGCGGTTGCGCGGCACAGACCATTCCCCCGGTGGCCAGAACCTCTGAACGGGACACATCCATCTCCCCCGCCGGCCTGTCATAAGCACGTACTCCTTCAAAAGAAAAAAACAGGATTAATATTATAACCACCGGTTTCAAAACAGCTCGGCAACCTGAGAATTTTTCCGATACAATCACTTTAAGCCTCCCTGATAAAAGCACGCGGAATACGAGCAAAATCACCCTCTATCCTATTACTAATCAACAAAATAGATCATAAATAAAACCCCCGGCAGAGATACTGACACTACCGGGGAATCAATTATTATCACTCCAAACTGACATTCAACAATGTTGTCTTTACCCCGTCAGTTTATCTCCATTCTATCCATCATATACATTTTTTTTGAATATACCATAGTCCAAGTCTCGGCCAAGTCCTCCCGGATGTAGCGATAAATTATATGGTTGACAACAGTAGCAAAATCCAGCTTCCCGCTCATAATCGTTTCAAAAAGACTCTTTTTTATCGGGTAGTGAACAAGAGTGACCTTTTCTCCTGGTTCTATCCCAGCCAACCCCTTGGCGACTTCAATAGCCTTATCGAGACCGCCAAGCTCATCTACAAGACCCTTCTCCTTACCCTGCCGTCCGGTCCACACCCTGCCATGAGCCAGTCCTTCAGC
>JAGHBT010000016.1 GCA_021160845.1 bacterium
TATGGGTGATACGGAATGTTTCTATATTTATGATATTTTTGAGAACTCAGAGGCTGAGTTTGTAGAAAAAAGAGATAATATTGTAAGAGATATGAATCATGCTGATGCAAATAAGATGAAACAAGTAATTGAAATAGTTAAAAAGGCAGATTGCCTTGTCGCAAAACGTAAAAGTCCCAGTTTTGTAAATATCGCCAGTAACACAAGATACCAACCGGTAATCGTAAAGAGTGACAGTATTTTAGATGCATTAACACTTTTGCATAAGTCGTTTAATGAAATTCAGAATTATGTTACACGAAGACGAAACGGGGAATGCTTTAACATTATACCTGTGTTACAGTAAATCACAATTTGTAAAAGAAACCTAATTTTCAACTCTTGTTTGGCTCATTTTTTTATCAAAAAGGACAGTAGCTCTGTAAAAATACCTTTTTGCCGCCCTTTCATGGAAAAACTCCTATTAGTTAGAATAACCTTGACAGTTGAGGGATATCTGTTTTAAGGTTCAGCTAAGTGTGTATTAAACAGTAGGATAATTTCCTTAATGGGGGGATTTATGAGGCTGCGTTGGGACAAGTTATTGGAGTTAGCCCGGGGAACGGAAGAAAATAACGATAAAAAACATCATGTGTTTGAAAAGAGTGTTATTGAGGGAAAGGCAACTCCTGAAGAAATAATTGCCTTTGCTGAAGAATTACTTGAGAAGAACAATAGAATAGAGGCGGAAAAACTACTGGAAAACCTGATTTCACACCCTGAGATTAATGGGTTGAATCTTGTAAAAGTATGTGATCTCCTGGAGAAGATTGGCAATTACGAGGCAGCTTTTAATGGATATTCAGAGTTAAAGAGCAGGGGTGAGATGGATGCTTACCCCATTTATTGTATGGGTAGGCTTCTTGAAATTGAGGGCAGATTGGTGGACGCCATAAGTTATCATCGCGAGGCTGTATCCATCGAGCCCGGCAATCCGGAATGCTATTTTCGTCTTGGTGTGGCATATACCAAGAATCACCAGTATGAGGAGGCTGAGAAGAGTTACAGACATGCTATTATGCTTGACCCTACTCATTCTAAGTCATACACAAATCTTGGATATATTCTTGACATGAATGGGAAACAGGATGTTGCCATGCAGCAGTTTTTAAAAGCAGTTCAACACGATCCAAAGAGCGCCGAGGCTCATTTTAATCTTGGAGCTCTGTTTGGAGATGATGGAAATAAGCAGCAGGCTATCAACGAATTCCGTGTTGGCCTTGAGCTCTTACCTACCTGTGTGGAGGGACGTTATAATCTTGGAATGGCTCTTGTCAACGAAGGGCAATACGAAGAGGCGATGGATGAGTTTAAAAAGATTCTAAAACTTGAGTCCGATAATGTTAACGCTTTCTTTTTTATAGGATATTTATATTATCGTAAGGGTTTATACGAAAAGGGGCTTCGTTATCTTAAACGCGCCTCTGAATTGAATCCCGGCAACGCGAAAATACTTTTCTATGTGGGAGAATGTTTTAATAATCTGGAGCGGTCGGAGGAGGCTCTTGGATATTACAAAGAAGTTGTTAATATAAATCCTTACGACAGGAAGGCATATTTTAGTCTTGCCGTGACATATGAAAAACAGGGAGATATAGGAAAAGCCCGCCAGTGCTACAGAAAGGCGGCTAGTGGAAGAGATGTGAAACAAAAATCTATAAAAAGGGAAATCCTCGAGTGAAATTCCGCTTAAAATCTAATTGGTTGTTATTTATTGTTGCCTTTTTTCTTACTATAATACCGCTGAGGGTATCTGCTTCTGATGAGAATATTGCTGCCGGCAGTTGGGTTTATTCCGCGTTGCGTACCTTTGAGCTTAAGGGGTTAGTTCATCTCTCTCCTGAAATGCCTTATTCGCGTAATCAAATAGAATTCTATCTGGACAGAATATTACAGAATTTGAAGGGGTCTGATGTTGTGCCGAGTCCCAGGCAAGCCTTTTTACTCAAACGCCTGAGAAATGAATTTCAGGGTAAGGCTTTTCGGCCCGGCGACCGTGAAGATGGCCCTGTTTATTCGTACCAAAAGGGCAGGAGGTTTCTAAACTTTGATATTAGCGCCGGCACTTCATTAAGAAAGAGGGTTGAATATGGAAAGGGTGAACTAGATGGGCTTTTTTCTCCGGGGATCCTTATAGATTCCGGAAGCGGATTCACATATGAAACGGTTTATATATTAAAACTGCGCCCCGAATGGGATAGCAACATCACACATAACAGAGTTGCCGCCCGCCAAAAGAGTTTTCGAGGTTTAACATCGGAATTTGAAAGGGGATATGTATCGATAAACCGTAATTGGTGGGGTATTACATTCGGCCGTGATTATATTCACTGGGGAAGCAGTAGAGATGACGGCCTGATTCTTTCATTAGGTGCCGGGCCGCTCGATCAAGTCACCGCGTATTTAGAGCTTGGAAGGTTTAAACTGAGGGTGCTCCATTCCATCCTGGACCCAAGCGCTGTTGACCCAAGGAGGCTCGCCGGACATAGATTGTCGATTAGCCTTCCTGGAAACATAGATATTGGAATAAATGAAACAGTTGTGTATTCCGGACGCGGCCTCGATTTCGCTTATCTGTTGCCGGTTGGATCATATTACGCGAATCAATATAATGAAAGGGCTAATCAAACTAATAATATACTGTGCGGTGTCGACTGGAAAATACCCTTTGGAAAGAGTCTGTTGTTTTATGGTGAATTTATGATTGATGATTTTCAATATGAGGACAGGGAGACCGCTCCCGACAAGATTGCTTTGAATTTGACCGCTGAAAAGCTTTTTATGATTGGAAGTTGTGATGTGGAGGCTTTATTAGACTACACATATATTGATATTTACACATACTCTCACGTAGACTCTTTCTCTTTAACGAGGTATGTAACGGGGAACTCTGATCCGGCTATTAACAGAATTATTGGTTCTTCTTTAGGACCGGACGCGGATAGGTGGAGAATGAGGGTTTCCGCTGCCGTTGATCCCAGGATAGTTATAACATTAAATGGCAGTTACTGCAGATATGGAGAGGGTAACGACATGCGCCCATGGGTAAGGGAAGAACATGATCCTAATTTGGCTTTTCCAAGCGGAATTGTAACAGAGGAAAAGCAGGTATCTTTTTCCGCCACGTTTGATCTTGCGGGTGGTTCAATGCTATCCGCCGGGATGGGGTTGAGGCAAATCGATTCCGTTACTTCAAGATCTGATGGCTTCGCATACCTGAAATTTGTACTGGATCTCTAATGAGAATAATTTTAAGGCTTTTCACAATATTTCGATTACATAATATTGCAGCCGCGGTTTTGGCCGTTGCCGCGGGGTTTTCGGTTGGCGGAGCCGAGGGGGTTCCGTTGATTCTGCTTGTGGCTGTAGCGATAACAACGGCGGCGGGAAATGTTATTAATGATTATTACGATAGTGAGATTGACAGGGTTAACAAGCCGAACAGGGCGTTACCGTCCGGTGTATTGTCCAAGAAGCAGGCCTTTTATTTGTATATCATTCTTTTAGTATTCCTTGTTTTTATCTTTGTTTTGCTTGAACCGGTCGTAATAGTATGGATCATCACCTGGGTTGTATTACTTCATCTATATTCGCTTTTTTTCAAGCGTTGGTACATAATTGGCAACTTGATTGTATCTTTTGTTACCGGAACCGGGTTTCTGCTCGGTTCGTATTGTGGAGGAAATATTAAAGCGGGTGTATTGCCGGCGCTATTCACCTTCTTTTTTATTTTCGCGAGAGAGATTGTTAAGGATTGTGAAGATATCGAAGGCGACTATTTCTTTGGATTAAGAACAATTGCTATTGTTCTGGGAAAGATCAGAGCGATGAAAGTAGCCGCTGTAATCTTTCTCCTCTTGATTTTTGCTTTCCCTATGCCGTATTTTATCGGAACTTACAGCAGAGCATATTTTTTTATAATTATTTTTTCGATTATTCCGATACTTTTTCTATCGTTTATGTTTGCTTTTAAAGGTAAACGCCCTGGATTTATTAGCATACTGTTGAAAGTTGGTATTTTCTTCGGAATTATAGCCTTTTATTATGCTGTTTAATATTAAGTAAGATGTTGACCTGCCGGTGGTGTTTTGGATAGAGATTAGAAAAGGTGGTGTATTTTTGCTGCTGAATAAGAGTATGCGAGAAAATGAGGTTGTCGAGTGACGGGATTATGGATTGTTTTGATACTTGCAATAATACAGGGATTAACAGAGTTTTTCCCGGTTAGTTCTTCGGGACACCTCGTTTTAGCGGAAACCATTCTTGGAGCGGATGGGAAACTCGCGCTTCCAAACGGGGTTCTCTTCGAGCTGGCCCTTCACATAGGTACACTTGGAGCGGTTGTGGTAGTTTACAGAAAAAGGCTGACAAGAATATTTTGGGCGTTGATATTGTGGATGAGGGCCGGACTACGAAGGAAAGGAGATTTTAACGAAGACCTTTCGTATGCAGGCTGGATTGTAGTGGGCAGTATTCCCGCCGGTGTTGTTGGTCTGTTATTTCACGATACGATCTCCAGGGCATTCGATTTTCCCTCAATGGCCGCTTTTTTATTGGTCTTGACCGGGATATTTTTGTTATTTGGGAAGGGGAGAAATGGCGATGGGGGATTTACCTGGAGTGCAGTATTATTAATAGGAGTCGCGCAGGCGGTGGCGATTCTTCCCGGCTGTTCCAGAAGCGGATGGACTATTACCACCGCTCTTCTTCTGGGTGTAGGGTTTAGCAGAGCGGCTGAATTCTCGTTTTTACTGTCAATTCCCGCTATCATCGGGGCTTTTATTTTTGAATTTCAACTTTCTGAAGGGTTGTTAACAAGTGGTTCTGTCCTTATACTTTTTGTTGGAGGTGCGGCATCATTTGTTTCCGGTTTTATAGCACTTAAACTCCTGCTGCGTATTCTTAGAGGTGGAAGTTTTTATCGTTTTTCATATTATTTAATCCCCACAGGGGTGGCGGCCCTGATCTTTTTTTATTATTTTTAAAAGGTACAAATGTGGTTATTGACCCTGTTTATTCTCTGTGTTAGTCTAAGAATTTGTGTAATCAATTAATAGAGATCAAAGGTGGAATAATGCTTGAAAAGGTTTTTAATCCGAACAAAATAGATCGAAAGTGGAGAGGGAAATGGAGTGAAGGCGGGGCTTTTACCGCGGACAATAATTCAGACAGAGATACCTATACCATAGTTCTCCCTCCTCCGAATGTAACCGGTACATTAACAATCGGCCATGTATTAGGTACTACCGTGCAGGATATTCTCGTTCGTTGGAAAAGGCTTAAAGGATATAATGTTTTGTGGCTCTCGGGAACCGACCATGCTGGAATAGCAACGCAGAAAGTGGTTGAGAATAATCTAGCCGGGGATGGGGTTGATAAAGAGTCGTATGGAAGGGATAAATTTCTAGAAAAATGTTGGGAATGGAAGGATCAATGTCACGACAGGATTGTTGAGCAACTGAACAAACTGGGTGCGTCTCTGGACTGGACCAGGGAAAGGTTTACTCTGGACAAAGGGGTTTCTAAGGCTGTTAGAGAAGTCTTTGTAAGGCTATATGAAAAGGATTTTATTTACAGGGGCAATTATATAGTTAACTGGTGTCCCTCATGTATGACTGCTATCAGTAATGAAGAGGTGGAATATAAGGATACGGATGGGAAATTATATTATATTGCTTATCCTTTTGAGGATACGGACGGAGAGATTGTAGTTGGTACGACAAGACCCGAGACGATGCTTGGCGATGCGGCGGTTGCTGTTAGTCCTGATGACAAAAGGAGACCCGAGCTAGAAGGAAAGAGACTTCTTTTGCCCCTGACTGATAGAAAGATACCGATTATATTCGACGAGGCTGTTGATCCGGAATTTGGGACGGGTTGCCTTAAGGTTACCCCGGCTCACGATCCTACTGATTTTGAAATTGGACGGCGGCATGATCTTAATAATATTGTGGTAATCGGTCGTGATGGAAAAATGACCGAGGGGGCGGGAAAATTTAGTGGACTCGACAGATACGATGCAAGAAAAGAAGTACTGAAAGCCCTTGAGGACCAGGGACTGCTTCGCAAGATTGAGGATTATGGTCATTCTGTCGGATACCATGACCGGTGTGGCACTGCCATTGAGCCGGCTATTTCAAGGCAGTGGTTTATGAAGATGGATAGATTGGCCGAGCCAGCGATCGATACTGTCAGGAATGGGGAAATTACTTTTCTGCCGACGAGGTGGAGAAATATTTATCTTAGCTGGATGGAGGAGATTAGAGATTGGTGTATTTCGAGGCAGCTCTGGTGGGGGCACAGGATTCCGGTATGGTATTGCGATGAGTGTAACAGGACGATTGTTTCGGTTGAAGCTCCTTCGGTGTGTCCCGCCTGCGGGAGTGCTAAGTTGGTCCAGGATGAGGATGTTCTTGATACATGGTTTTCTTCATGGCTCTGGACATTTTCTTCTCTCGGGTGGCCCGAAAAAACGGCTGATCTTGTAACCTTCCATCCAACCGATGTTTTGGTTACGGGAGGGGATATAATTTTCTTCTGGGTTGCGAGAATGATCATGGCTTCTCTTGAATTTATGGATGAGCCTCCATTTTCTACGGTTTATATTACAGGTATAGTGAGAGA
>JAGHBT010000121.1 GCA_021160845.1 bacterium
ATATTTTTTTCAAAAATTTTCCTTTCCTTATACTCTTGAATTTTCCTCACATACACTTCCGTTATTCAAGAATAACTCGAAAAAGCCCGCTCAAAACGCAGGCTGCTTCACACCCGGATCTTTACAGATCGCCAGACTGTATCCTAAGTTAAGCAAAATGGAAAAACAAAATTCCGATTCTATAATAATAAAACTACGTAAATTAAAATATATCTATCAATCTTGCCAAGGTGGCTTTCCCTCTATAGTCAGGCAATAACATCGGAGATTTTCGCTCTGTTTCTAATCCGGCAGATTTCAGCTCCTTAATATATTCTTTTACGTGTTTTAAACCCAACTTGCCTGTTTTTACACCCTTTTTCACATATTCCGCTGAATAAACACCCGCTCTTCTTCCAAATACCATGCAATCAAGGGTCGAGTTCCCCATCAACCTGTTCTTACCATGTACACCACCCGAAATCTCACCCGCGACAAAGAGCCCTTTTATAGTGGTAGAACCCTCGGGATCTGTCTCTATGCCGCCATTTTGATAATGTAGGGTCGGAAAAACCAATACCGGATCCTTTACCATATCAATACCAAATCGGTTAAACATCCTTACCATAGCGGGGAAAGCCTTAGCGGTACTCCCCTCACCATTAATAATGTCTATCAGGGGTGTGTCCAACCATATCCCATTCATTCCGGTAGGGGTTTTAATCCCTTTGTCTCTTATATAGCATTCCCGTATAAAGTTAGCGGCCTCAACATCACGAGGTTCAAGGGGAAAAACAAACTCTTCCCCATCTTTATTGACCGGTTGGGCGCCGCTCGTTCTTAATTTTTCGGTGAGCAGAAGCCCTATAATTTGCTGGGGATAAGCGGCACCGGTAGGATGATATTGAACCGTATCGGCATCTCTCAATTTTGCTCCCGCCCTGTAGGCCATAACAGGCCCATCGTAGGTAGCGCCATAATGATTGGTTGTCGGAAATCCTCTAATATGAAGTCTCCCAAACCCCCCGGTGGCAAGAATAGTCGCTTTTGACCTGACGATCTTATATTCCTCCGTTTCCATATTCCACAGTATTGCTCCAACTACTTTTTTCTCTTCGTCAGTGAGAAGTTCAATCGAAGGATAAAATTCAAGTACCGGAATACTTCTATTCCTGAGCTCATCCCTTAATACTCTATATTCTTCCATACCTGTATAATCGGCACAGGCATGCATTCTCTTTCTCGCAGTACCACCGCCTGTTAATTCAACAAAACTTCCATCATCATTCTTGTCGAATATCGCGCCAAGGCCTTCAAGCCATTTTATTACTCCGGGAGCATCTTCCACGAGCGCTTTAAGCACATCGGGTTTGTTTGTAAAATGACCCCCACCCATGGCATCTATGTAATGAAGAACCGGAGAATCATTGGGCCTGTCGGCAGCTTGAGTTCCGCCCTGAGCCATCATAGAATTCGCGTCACCGTGACGCAGCTTGGTCGCGAGCAATATCTTGTCCGCTTTAATTCCATTGTCATTCGCTAGAAGCGCAGCGCTGGTTCCGGCAAGGCCGCCGCCTATTACCAAAATATCCACTTCATAATCTACTTTACTTAAATCAATCTTGTCAGGGTTAACAAGTGGATATGCCTCGATTAAATCTGCCACTTCATTAGGAACAATGTCCCCACTGTTCGGCCCTATTTTTAAAGCCCTTTTACCGCCGGGAGAATAATCCGGATGGCAAAGATTTAGGATGTCTTCCCTTTCCTGCGCTGTCATCTGCGGAAGTAGTTTTCCAATTCTTTTTGAACGCGTCTTTTCAACAATTTTGATCGATTCGCGCATATACTCCGGATATCCACCAATAAATTTAAGTTCGGCCACTATCAAGCCTCCTCAATAAATTTCTCTATTATTTTGCTGTTCTGTGTAAACATTTTTAAACTCATTTAGATCCAACTTCATAATTCTATCAAATTCTTTGTCAAATTCGCCTTTTTCTATTTCTTCTACTCTCTTCTCAACATTTTCTTCTCTTGGAGTTCCATACCTTCCGTACATTCTCCTTGCAAACTGAGCCATATGGTACTGCACAATCTCCGCAGGACATCTAAGCGCACAGAGCCCGCATTGGATACACTCGAATGACTCCTCCGAGACAGCTTTAAAATCACCCTTCAGAGCATCCTGGACATAATCCATAACTTGCAAATCCTGCGGACAGCTCTTTGTACAAGTGTTACAACTGACACATCTGGAAATCTCGGGGAAATATTTCAACAACGCGGACGACTCAAATTTTTCTTTTTTAATATCATATAAGGGTTTCTCCGCGGGAGAAAATGGTATCTGCATAAGATACATTCCATCCTCAACCCTTGTCTGGCAAGCCATAGCAGTTTCAAGCTTGTATTCCCCTTTTCTTCTAAAAACAGTAGCACAAGCGCCGCAAAACCCGGCCCTGCAACCGGAACTCCTTATAAGTCTATAGCCCGCGTATTCAATGGCTTGCATAATAGTAAGGTCAGCGGGAACATCGTAGGCTTTACCCATAAGGTAAATCTCTACCCAGTGTTCTATATCCTTTTCGTCTACACCGGAAATAGCCGCTTTGCTTGCCTCTTTCACACTATCCATTATACTTATTTTCTTTTTTACCATGGCGTCTCATCACCTCAAAAGATCTTTTTCCCTTAATAAGGGGCGTGGGTCCACATAATTTTGATCAAAACCATAATACTTTTCATCCAAACCAAAAGCAAGCGCCATCAATTGGCTAAATACAACACAGGCATTGGCTCAAATTCAGGGTGTTTCTCCATCACTTCTTTCTGCCTGTCCGCGAGATTAAACATACAAAGCGGACAACTTGTTGTAACAACTTCCGCTCCTTCTTTCCTCGCTCGACTAAGAATATCATAGGTAAGCTCAGCAACCGCATACTTATCACGTACCGTTTGATAACTACCACAACATCTGGTCTTATATGGATTATTAACAGGCTCAGCGCCAAGAGCCTCTAGAAGATCAGATTGAATTGAAGGGTCTTCCGGGTCGTCTATCCCTATCTCCTTCGGTCTCAACATCAAACAACCATAATAAGGCGCTACCTTTAATCCCGTAAGAGTACTCTTCACCCTTTCTTTGACCTTTTCAAACCCTACATCCCGCAACAGTTCCAAGAAGTGAATGACCTCGGCTTTCCCGTGGTACTCCTCTTCGAGATACATAAAATTATTAATCTTCTCTAATTCTTCAGGGTTTTCCTTTACACGCAAATTTGATCTTTTCAAAACATTAAAACACATGGAGCATAATGCTACCAACCTGTACTCATCTTCCATCTCCCCGTTCCTGTTCATCTCTTCCACTCGAATAAGATCACGTATAGGAGCAAGGTGATGCATCAAATCATCGCTGGTGAGTGAAGTAACAGTCCCGCAGCAATTCCACCGCGGCAGCTCGACTAATTCTATATCCATCGCGGCAGCAGCCGCCAGAGCGGAGGTTTCAAAATTTTTCGCCGTTGTCTTAAGCGTACATCCTGGGAAATATGGTATTTTCATCTTCCTCTATCCTGTAAATTTCCGACTGGCGCTAACCATGGCAATCTGGGGAAGCCGCTCGATTTCGTCATCCGGTATATTATTTATATCGATGTAATCAACAGCAGATTGCCATGGTTAGCGCCAGTCGGAAATTTACAGGATAGAGGAAGATGAAAATACCATATTTCCCAGGATGTACGC
>JAGHBT010000139.1 GCA_021160845.1 bacterium
GATTAAAATATAATATAATTATTTAAAATTATTCTTCATTGGAAGAATTACCCAAACCCATAGACTTTATAGAATTGAAAATAAGAATAATAGATATGCCGGCCAAAATTATAAGACCCCCCAAAACTGTTGGGAAAGAAGGAACATCTCCAAGAATTAAATACGCCAGGAAGGCCGCCCCCACAGGTTCGACGATAATAGCCATTGTCGCCATAGGCGCTTTTAACCTTTTAAGCACCCAATTAAATGACGAATGCCCGATAATTTGACAAACAACCGCCATCATTAAACAATAGACATACGTCCCAAAAGAATACCCTAACAGTGAATTTCCTGAAAGAGGCAATGCAACAGTAAGAAAAACTGCTGCTGTAATATAAACCGGAATTATATAAGCCAAAAGAGATAATTTCTTTCTCAACCTACTTCCCACGATAAAATATCCAGCTATAGATATAGCACCGGCAATTGCCAGAAAATCACCTTTCCACATTGTCATACCACCGATTATATCATTTCCGCCAAGAATAAGACAACCTGCAAGCGCGATTGCCAAACCTATCCAGAAACTTCGGCTAACCGCTTCTCCAAACACAAAGACTGAAAACAAAGTGATAAATATTGGAGAAGTAGTAACCAAAACAACACTATTGGTTACACCTGTAAAATAGAGAGAAGTAATCCACAAAAAGAAATGAAGGGAGAGAAACAATCCTGACAATAATAAAAGTAAGATTTCCCTCATGGAAAGATTTTTTATTTCCACCCTCAATTTACCCGAAACAAAAACAGCCGGGAAAAGCAAAATAGAGGAAAAAATCAATCTTAAAGCAGCAACTACCGAAGGTGGAGCGTCTGCCAGTTTTACAAACGAAGCGGCAAAGGAAATTGAAACAATCCCCGTAATTAAAACAAATTTTGTTTTTAAGTCATCTGTTTTCAAAAAGGTTCCAGCTTCTTTGATAAAACATTGTAATATAATTTCCATTGAATATTATAACCTGTTTGTGTAAATTCAAAGAGATATTAAATGCGGTAAAGATGTTGACATTGCTTCCTAATCTTCAACCAATTATTACAATGCCTGAAATTAACAAACCAGATGATCAGCAGAAAAAAAAGAAACGCGTGTTGGGAGACGAATGGGTTAACTGGAAAGGCGAAATTGGACAGGCAGAAATAAAGGAAGGCAAAAATACTTTTCTTCTTCTCTCCCTTCTGATGCTTGTCGGTTTGATAATTCTATTCCTTGTTTTTCTCTATATCGCATTGCCTCGTTTCGAGCTATACGGTAGAGTCTGGGCAACTATCTTGACAGTATTTATACTCATGTCTGCGGTTGTGCTTTTCCTATGGTATCTCCTTTTAATTTTCAACATACTGCTTAAGAAATTTTACTTAAAGGCATGTTTGGATAAAAATAATAAACTATTTTTGTTACTTCTACCCTATGTCTTCAAACTTGCAAATCTTTTAGGTATTTCGAGAGATAGAATCAGCCATTCATTTATTCTGGTAAATAACAGCCTTGTCAATTTTCCGGATAAGGAAGGACCTATCCTCGCACTGCTGCCCAGGTGTCTCCGCAGTGATCTTCTTAAAGAAATAAAAAGGACATGCGAGAAATTCCCGGATGTAGTTTTTAACATAGCTCCCGGAGGAAACATTGCCAGAAAACAAATCGCAGATACATCCCCCAGAGCAATCGTTGCTGTCGCTTGTGAAAGGGACCTGCTTTCCGGAATTCAGGAGATTGCCCCCAAAATTCCGGTTATCGGCATTCCAAACACCCGTCCCGACGGCCCATGCAGAAATACAGTCGTTGATCTCGAAGAATTTGAATCTGCTTTGAAATTCTTTCAAAATCAGAATTCTTCATAATAATGGCATAATTATTGTTTCTAAGTTTTTTTAGCGATTGATACAAGAACTTAGGTTCATAAATTACGAGCGCTAGTATTCTAACACTGTTCTCAAATGAGCCTTTCGCGTTAATTAATGCCCGGGTGGTTAATTCAAGGAGTAAATCACTATGTCCAGATTTCAAAACTCACAGTCATCCCACATATTCACAAACCAAGCTTTGTCAATCCTAAAAAAACGCATGCTTCTTTTACTTACCTCAAGCACTGTAATTGTTGCTATAGCTTTCGGGGTTTCATTCTACTTTGCATTTATATCAACCGGTTCGGCTATAGCTACGCAAATACCTGCACTCTCCCCAGTTGTTTCAAAACTTAAAAACCTACTTATTTTCGATACTTTCGGGCTTGTAATTATTATTATAGGGTCTATCTACATTTTTAACCGACTTACAACAACAAGGTTTTTTACAGGGCTTGAAATGATTCAGAAAGAAATGGTCAAAATTTCAAAGGGTCACCTTCCATCTCGAAAAAGCACAAAAGCTGAAGGGCCCTTTGTCGGTTTTGAAACAGCATTCAGTATTATGCTCTCGAGTATTAGAGAAAAGGAATCAAATGAATTGGCACAGCTCGGAGAATACCTTGAATATATAGAATCACAAGATTATTTAAAACTCAAGTCTTGCATTAAAAAATTAATAATACAGAAAAGAGAATATCTCAATACCAGCAATCTAAAGATAGAAAAAATGGGTTCGGGGGTTCAGCAAAAAACAGACGAAATATTCGTGCAACCTTCCTGAGTATAAACTTAAGAAAGGGTTTTGCAACGATAAACCCTATAACACCATTATTTTATAAGATCGTCTATCGCAGTGAGGAGATTCTCCGTATTGAAAGGCTTTTGCATCAACAAATCAGCCATAATTGTCTCTTCAATAGCTTCGTTTTCAAAATCCCTCGCGGACAGGATAATTATTGGGATTTCTTTCAACTCTTCACTTTGCTTTATTCTATTACAGACCTTATAGCCGTCAATACCAGGAAGCATAAGATCCAGAATAACCAAATCGGGTCGTTCTGATTTTATTTTGGCAACAGCTTCCATACCGTCAAAAGCTGAAATTACACGATAACCTTCATGTTCCAGTGTAAATCGCAATATTTTCACAAGGTGGATCTCATCATCAACGATCAAAATAGTGCTTTTCACCGCTTACCTCAGTAAATGTTTAGCTATTCATGTTAAAATAAAATAATTAACCTAATACAAGACTAACTGTTGGAGTCAGTAAATTCAAGTTGCCGCCTTAACCGCAAATAGAATGCTATAATCTATAGAATC
>JAGHBT010000176.1 GCA_021160845.1 bacterium
ATCCATTATCGCCACCGCGACTCTGTGGCCATTAATATCCCCCATCCCGGTAATAACCGCGGAATTGCGCCCCGTTTTCTTCCTGGCTTGTTTAATTCTCTTCGAGTATTTCTCCCTATCCTTGAAATTAAGAGGATCACTCGAATAAATCTCTGAATTAAGCTCTTTGAATGTTCCTTCATCAAATAAAATCTCAATATATTTTTCACCTGAAATACGAAAATGGCTGGAACACTTCGGGCAAACCGACATCTCCTTCTCAAGATTCTCCGTATATAGAATTTCGCCACACAAAGGGCATTTTTTCCATAGCCCCGGAGGTAAATCCTTTTTTTGCCAGGTTTTAATCCCTCTTCTGGCTTTTGTCAGCCAGTTCACCATAATCTAATATCCCTCTTTCTCTATCCGGAACTTCAATCGATCTCTCAAAAACCCCACCGGATTTGTGCCTGGAGTTTCCGTAAAACAGATTTCTTCATAACGCAAAGTCTCATGATTAAGACACACCTTTAACATCTCTTTATCTCCCTTATAAATGTAACACCTACTACTACCATCAACCAGAGTTTTTTAACAATTAAGAAACCAGTAGAGTAGACATAGGGACAAACAACAATTATACAAATCTGAATCTTTAAAGCCTATCGAGTATACTGAAAAGTATTCGTCTTGCTTCCTTACCTTTCCTGATCACTTCTTCATGAGAAACCGGTATACCGCACACATTTGGGGTGTAATTTGTAATCCAACTCAATACCGCCGCTTCAATTCCTACATCTAAAGACGCGGCAAGTTCAGGCATAATGGACATAGTCACTGCGTCAGCGCCAATTTCAAGAACCGCGCGCGCCTCAGCCCGCGTTTCATAACATGGGCCAACATTCCACATAAGAGTGCCGTCATGGACGGGTACAGAGACCTCCCTCGCCGCCGTTACAATTCTCTTCCTGAAACTGCTGGAAATAGGGGGAACACACACAAAACCCGCGGGGTATCCACTTATCCCTTTATATCCTCTCTGCCGAAACGGAGCTGTCACCATATCTGAAGGGGCAAACCAGCTCCCCACCGGAATGTCAGCTCTTAGGCTCCCCGCGGCGTTCACCAAAAGAACCCTTTCGCAACCAAGCCTTTCCGCCAAATAAACCCCTCCTCCAGCCTGCTACATACTCACCCCCTCATAGAGATGAGACCTTCCCGCAAAGAGATAGACATTATTCCCCACTCCAGTTTGAAAGAATAAAACCCGCCCAGGATGTCCCTTTACGGTAGGAACAGGAAGAATGTCGGTATCCGAATATAAAAAAAGCTCCTGCACGGATATTTGGTCTTCAAAGGGCGATAAACCCGACCCAAGAATAACCGCCAGTTTTGCCTTCCCCGCTAAAGTTGATATTACATTTTCCATATTAAACAATTACAAGCTCTAGAATCAGGGCGTTTTCTCCTGTCTCCTCGTAATATCCCTCTTCTTCGCCAATTACGCTAAAACCGTTTCGTTTATAAAAATCCAGAGCGTAACTATTACTCTTCCTCACTTCGAGATAAATACGATTACAACCACTATTAAGTGATCGCGCTATTACAGCATCAAGAATTCCTTTGGCTATCTTTTTTCCTCTCCATTCTTCACCAACCGCAATATTAAGAATATGAGAATCCTTCCCTTCCAACCACACAATAACATATCCCATAACAGTACCCTCATGGACTGCGACTAATTTTAACGCTATATCCCTCAACATAAGCTGATCGATGAACATGTTTCGCGACCATGGAAAATCAAAGCTGGATTGTTCTATTTCAATAACATACGGTAAATCCGCCTCATTCATATCTCTTATCGTAAACCCAATCAACTTTCATTCCCTCCCCCGGGGTTTAATTTCGTTTTGCCCGGCAGTTTTGCGTCAGGAGGCCTGATATATAATGGTTCCATATCGGAAAGTTCTGCGTATTCAACAGGCGCCCTTCCCATGGTTACGGCAATAAGAAGTGAAGCTCGCGGAATAGCCCGATAAGGCACTGAAAAACTGCTTCCGTCAGTCATATTTACCCCTATAATTTCCCTGTATTTTTTTGCTCCTGTTCCACAGAAAATAACAGGGGCACCACTATTCTTGTCAGCCAACAACATAGCAATTTTTTCAGGCCGTACTGAAACAGGTTCTAAAATAGAAGATGGCAGTCCGCTCTGTGTATTGTACAAACCCAGATAGACCTCTCCCCTGCGAGCGTCAATTATCGGAGCAATCGTCCTAGAAACGTATGGAAAGGCCGCCGCCAAAACTTCAAGGCTGGAAGCGGAAACAACAGGTCTCTTTCTAACAGCGGCAAAAGCCTTGATTGTCGCGAGACCTATTCTAAGCCCTGTAAAACTGCCTGGACCGGTTACAACACAAAATTTGTCAACATCCTCAATATGAAGGTGAGCCGTTCTCAAACATGTATCAACCGCTGGAAGCAATGTAGCGGAATGAGTATCGCTGGCATCAAAAAGAATCTCACATAATATTTCATCCCCACGGGCAACAGCTACGCTGCCTTTAAGATGAGAAGTGTCAAGAGCCATTGTTAAAAACATTATTCTCCATTAGCGCTCGGGTAAAATTTTCCGGAGCATTGAAATCAATTATCCTTTCATTGCTACTCACTATTTGAATATAAACCTTTATGTCAAATCTTAAAACACCATCAGGTAAACGATCTCCCCATTCAACCAAAACCACATTGCACCCGTCGGCAGCATCGATTAACCCCAAACTTTGCACTTCCTCAAGCTTCTCCAGACGATAGAGATCAAAATGCATTATGGGAAACAAACCGTCATATTCTTCGAGTAAAATAAATGTTGGACTCAAAACTTTGTCCATAACTCCCAACCCAGCGCATATACCGCCGGCAAAGAGAGTTTTCCCAACGCCAAGGCCTCCCTCAAGAGAAATTACCGAGCCGGCAGGGAGAAAACTGCCAAAAACCCTTCCAATCTCTATTGTTCGTTCCCGCGATTTACTCTTAACAGATAATTCTACAGTCTGTTCACTAAAACAACCAATACGATCCATTTACCTACCCGTCAATTAAAACCCAAAGCAAGAAAATCAATATTACCTATCGGAATAGGAAAACACCATACTTATTCCAACTAGAAACAAAGCCCCACAACCGCAGTCACGGAAAGAAACAAGGCATCTCCCTATTTCCTAACTAGTCAGCACCCATATTTATTTCGGTTCAAGTGTAATACACGGAACGATCATCTCTTCCAGAGAAATACCACCATGTTGAAAGCTTCCCCGGAATTGTTTTTCATATTTATGAAACTCTGTTGGATAAACAAAATAGTAATTTTCTTTAGCAAAGACATAGTTTTTTGATAGACCCTCCCTTGGAAGCCTTAAATCAAGGGGATTTCTGACATGATAACTGTGTTTTTTGTCAGAGGTTATATTTTCCCCGAATTTGTACCGCAGGTTAGTGGAGGTCTGTTTGTTCGCGCGGACCAATGTCGCTCTTTTGCTCAAAATAGAACCATGATCCGTAGTAATCACAACAACTGAGTCTTGACGCGCGATTTTCTGTAAAATTTCAAAAAGATCCGAATGAATAAACCACGAACGCGTAAGGGATCGAAAAGCGCTTTCGTCCGGAGACATTTCGGAAATTATTTTACTATAACTCCGTCCATGAGAAAGTATGTCAATAAAATTAATCACAATCGCCACCAAATCCAAGGACTTATAAGTACCAATCTGACTTTGAATATTACCCGCTTTCTCATTATCATAAATTTTTATATATTTCGATTTTATCTTTCCGAACCCTTTCTTTTTAAGCTGTTCTTTCATAAGTTCATTTTCGAAAAGGTTCTTACCGGTTTCTTCATTCTTTGCTTTTTCAAGCCAGTATTTGGGATATTTCGCCTTAATATCCGCCGGGTGTAACCCGGAAAAAATTGAATTCCTTGAATATGGGGTAGCGGTAGGCAGTGTCGCGTAAAAGAAATCCTTGCTTATATTATAGAAATCAGCCAAAAGATCCTCCATCATCAGCCACTGATCGTATCTCATACAATCTATTACAATAAAATAAATCGCTTTATTACTGCCGAAATGAGGCAATACAAACCTATCAAAAATGTCGACACTCAAGGAGGGGCCTTTTTCCGAATTAACCCACTCAACATATTCTTTCTCAACAAAATGGCCGAAAACCGTGTTGCTTCTGTCTCTCAGCTCCATATGAGTTTGGTCAAGCCCCGTATGGCTGAAACGGCTAAATTCAAGATCCCAGTAAGTTAAATCCTTATGGATTTTTATCCAATCATCATAAGATACACTTCTGTCAAGAAGGTTGTCTATGGAATGAAAAACCTGCAAATACTCTTTACTTACCGTTCCTTCCTGGATCCTGTGAGATTCCAGAATTTGTTTCGAAGCGGAATAAATTTGAAGAGGATTAACCGGTTTAAGAAGATAGCCATCGATTTTCATGCCAATGGCCTGATCCATAAGCCCCTCAGCTTCATTCTTGGTTATCATAATAACAGGCATGTTAGCATTAATTTCTTTGATTTCATGGAGCGTTTCAAGTCCACTTTTCCCCGGCATAGTTTCGTCCAGAAGGACAAGGTCAAAATTCTCCCTCTTTAGAATATTCAAGGCATCCTGTCCACTCGATACCCCCTTTACTGAATATCCCTTTTCTTCAAGAAAAATCAAATGCGCCCGTAGAAGATCTATCTCATCATCAATCCATAATATTCGTTTCTTTTTCTTAAAATCTACCATCTTCCACATCCCTTTAATAAATCGGAAATGTAATTAAGAATGTCGTCCCCTTACCCTGCTGGGATTGAACAACTTTTATCGAT
>JAGHBT010000083.1 GCA_021160845.1 bacterium
ATACCCGATTGAATGTCCCGACGCTTCCAAGTACGCGCGCGAGCATGCCAAGGAGCTTGAAAAGAGTGAAGTTTTCTTAAACCCCGAGGATGGAACAGTAGTGTTTGGGGAAAAGGTGTTTAAATTCTTGCCACTTAGCGGCAAAGCGCTCGAGATATTTGACGCCGGCGGGCTAGTAGCATATACAAAAAGAAAAATTGGATAGTTTTTATAGACTTATAAGAAGATAGTTTATATCGGGCTAACGATGGGATTTTTGTTGCTTTTAGTGTTTTGGATAGGCGAAAATCAATATTAAGTTGGGAGATTCTAGTGCAAGAAGGGCTGGTTGCGTAAAGAAAGTAAGAATGGAGGATTAGGATGAATTTGTGGCTTATTTGGGTTGTTGTTGCTGTAGTTCTTTTTATTCTTGAGATATTTACTCCTGCTTTCGTGCTGGCCTGTTTTGGAATTGGTTGTTTGGTGGCGGGGTTGGCGGCCTATTTTAGCGCTGGAGTGGTAATACAAGTAGTAACGTTTAGTTTATTCACCGTAGTTGTTTTTTTTGGGATAAGACCATTTGTCCTAAAATTTCTTTTCAGGCGAAAGTTGGATATAAAGACAAATGTCGACGCGTTGGCTGGTAAAAGCGGTTTCGTTATTGAGAAAATCGCCGCAGGCGAAAATACTGGAAGGGTGAATGTTCAGGGAGAGGATTGGAGGGGAGTGTCAATAGACGACACTGTGATTGAAAAGGGTGAAAAGATAATTGTAAAAAGTGTTGAGGGAACGAAGTTATTTGTAGAAAAGGTTTCCTGGTAAAAGGAGGAGTTCGATGGATGGAGCGCTTGCTTTATTGTTTGTTATCGGAATATTTGTAATTATTTTCGTATTCAGGGGAATAACTGTAGTAAGACAGGCTGAGGCCATGGTTGTCGAAAGGTTGGGTAAGTATCATAAAACCTTAAGTTCGGGAATCAATATTATAGTACCTGTTTTTGACAGAGCAAAAAAAATTAATTGGCGATATGTCAAAGAAACCTCTGATGGCACTAAATATTATTTAGTAAAGGTATTGAGCAGAATAGACTTAAGAGAAAATGTATATGATTTTCCGAGGCAGAATGTTATTACAAAGGATAATGTGGTAATTGAGATTAACGCCCTTCTCTATTTCCAGATCACTGATCCGGTTAAAGCCGTGTATGAGATTGCTAACCTTCCGGATGCCATAGAAAAACTTACGCAAACAACCTTAAGAAATGTTATAGGTGAAATGGATCTTGATGAAACTCTAGCGTCAAGAGATAAGGTAAACAGTACATTAAAATTAATTCTGGACGAAGCTACGGATAAATGGGGAGTTAAGGTTAATCGTGTAGAATTACAAGATATTAATCCCCCAGGTGACATAAAAGACGCGATGGAAAAGCAGATGAGGGCGGAGAGGGACAGGCGCGCCGCGATACTTACGGCGGAAGGTCAAAAAAGGGCCAGGATACTCGAAGCAGAAGGTTTCCGGGAAGCGACGATTAATAAGGCTCAAGGAGAAAAGCAGGCTAGGGTGCTGGTTGCCGAGGGAATGGCTGAGGCCAGGGTTAAGGTGGCAAAGGCGGAAGCTGAAGCAATTGTCAACATTACCGAGTCGATCTCAATGAGTAATGGAGATCCCTCCACTTACTTGATAGCTATACGATACATTGATACCTTGAAAGAGATGGTTTCCGGGAAGGAAAATAAAGTGGTTTATTTACCGTATGAGGCTACCGGTGTCCTTAGTTCTCTTGGAGGAATCAAGGATATGTTCAATGGTGTCAAGGTCTCTAAATAAGATGTGAAAATGTAGAGATTATTTTTTTCCTCGACATACAAGAAATAATTGTTATCCTATCTTTGTGGTAAGTGGATTGGTTGTGGAGTGTTATTATTTTTAAACGATAAGATTAAAGATTTGTAAAATAATCTTTATCCTGTAACGATGCGGGGGTTTTTAATGAACAGGAAAATAGTTACTATCGACGGAAATGAAGCGACTACATATTCAGCGCATAAAACAAATGAAGTAATTGCTATCTATCCTATTACGCCTTCTTCTGTCATGGGGGAACTAGCTGATAAGTGGTCGGCCCAGGGCAAAACAAATATCTGGGGAACTATTCCACAGGTAACCGAGATGCAGAGTGAGGGTGGTGCCTCGGGTGCTGTTCATGGAGCGCTACAGCGTGGTGCTCTTACAACCACATTTACAGCGTCTCAAGGCCTGCTTCTGATGATTCCAAATATGTTCAAGATTGCGGGAGAATTAACATCTACTGTTTTTAATGTTTCGGCGAGAACGGTTGCGACACACGCCCTTTCGATATTCGGAGATCACAGTGATGTAATGGCTACCCGTTCAACCGGCTTTGCTCTTCTGGCGTCTAATTCCGTGCAGGAAGCAATGGATATGGCTCTGATTGCCCAAGCGGCCTCACTCGAATCGAGAGTTCCTTTTCTTCATTTCTTTGATGGGTTTAGAACTTCCCATGAAGTAGCCAAGGTTGAGCTTCTGGCGGAAGATGACATTAGGGAAATGATCAGCGATGATCTTGTTAGGGCTCATCGCGAGAGAGCTCTTTCACCAGACAATCCATTTATCAGAGGAACCGCTCAAAACCCCGACACATTCTTCCAGGC
>JAGHBT010000297.1 GCA_021160845.1 bacterium
AGTTAGTACCGGCAAAAACGGTACTCGCCTGTCCGCTATTCGGACTCTCAATAAACATATTTTCACCCATTTTGCTCAAACCGCCGGGATTATTAAAATCACTCATCGCTATTTGCGCAAGGTCCCTGTTGCTCCCATTCGAAAATTGTCCGTTTATCACACCATTCCGGTCAATTGAGATCGTCTGCATAGTGCCCATTGACTGTCCATCGATATCTTTCGCATTAACAGAAAAAGCACGGTTAAACTGTATCAACCCGCTCAAAGAGCCTGTTTCTCCGGGGTCAATATCTATATTTATGGTTTCAGCTCCGCTGTGAGGGTCAATAACAAGCTCTCCTGCGCTACCGTCAAAGGAAAACGAAGAAAGCAATCCGGCATCAGTAAACTGAACCGACCCCGATCCACCTGAAACTATCTCACCCATTCCATCCACAGAGGCATCCCAGTTCCAAGCATTCTGACCAAACATCTTACTGAAAGTGATTGTAAAATCATGAGTTTGGCCGAGAGAATCATATATCATCGTTGTTACGCTATAATCCCCCACATCACATGCCGTTTGGATATCATTGAACACAAAGGCGGAATCGAAAATGCTATTCCCTCCAACTTGCGAAATATCAATGCTGGATATTCCGAAATCAGAGCCGGCATCTCCGGTTACCAATATTCGCCCCTCATCATCCAGCTCCACATCACCAAATGTAATATTGAAAGTCTGTCTGATCTCGTTCAGCAAATCGTCAAGCGTAGTACTGCCCGCATTATAAATTAGTGTAGAAGTAGAAAGAGTTCCACCGCCGACATCTCCTCCAACAAGAATGTCGTCAGAAAGATCAATGCTGTTTCCTTTGTAATCATAAAGGGTCGCCAGAAGGTCTGCCGACTGAGCGGGAACCCTCAGCTCATCATTAGTGACCGCTGTTGATCCCGCCTCTATTAAAACATTGTTCGAAAACGCGCTGTTAAACACAGTATTTCCGCTTATCTGCAAACTTAATTCACTTATATCATTAGTCCCGCTGGCTGCAACCTGAATCTGGCCACTTGGAAGAAAAGTTACCGATATACCCGCGTCCACACTCTGAAGAACACTTTCAAGAGCATTCGTAATATCCTGTAATGTAGATGTATCGCTGATGGCAAAATCCGTATCAATATCAGTACCCCCTACAGACGCTCGGATATTTACCGAATCCCCTTCTCTCCCTCCAATTTTAACGCCCGATTCATTATACAATGATAAAATATTATCAGTTTCGCTAGCCGCGGATAGAAAAGAACCGGATCTAGTAATAGTAGCCTGCGCGTCGGAATCAACATCAAGATTTCCGGCTACCCTTACCAGGGATGTTGCCCTGGCAGGTAAAATAAGCGATGTTGGAACAACTATATCCTCAAGACTCCGCCCCTGTTCAATAATTCCGGAGCTGTTCGCGAGTACTCCCTGTACTTTAAAACCATTACTTGGGTTAACCAAATTCCCGTCCCCATCGATAGTAAAAGCTCCATCCCTGGAGTAATAATTGGTGTTGCCGTCACTCAAGACAAAAAACCCTTCACCCTCGATCGCTAAATCGGTCATTTTCCCGGTGATCTTCATATTACCCTGCGCAAAATTGGTGTTTATACTTCCGACCGACGAACCAAGACCAATTTGCTGAGGATTAGTTCCCCCCGGGCCCCCGTCTGTAGGTCTGGATGCACCTCTTATTGTTTGTGTCAACATCTCTCTAAAAGTTAAACTACTCGACTTATAACCCACAGTATTTACATTCGCGATATTATTACCAATAACATCAAGTTTAAGCTGGTGATTTGCTAATCCTGTTACTCCGGCGAAAAGTGATCTTAACATTTTGCGCTCCTTTTTAGCTTAACCCATTAATTAATTCTGAACCCAACCTCTATCTTACCCCACTCTTATAAATAAACTGAATTCCATACAAAATCTGTTACTCAAGAACCTCTACAACCTGTCCAAGAGAGAATCTTCTATCATCAATTTCCAGGTAAGTATTGCCTCCTTCGAATTTAATCGAACCTACCCTCCCCTGTAGATAAGAAGAAAGTTGTGCTTCAATCCCGTCTTCATTTGTAAAATTAACCGAGAAGCTATAACTCCCATCCAGTACACTATCACCATTAGTATCATTCAGGTCCCATTCAACCTGCATGAAACCATCTTTGTCGACTTCAACGCTCAATTCTCTAACAACCTCCCCCATATCATTGGTTATTTTTACTTCAGCGTTTCCTGAAGATGGAGCGTAAAAACCAAATTCCGTAACATGACCGTCATTAATCTCCAAGGTATCTCCCTGGACTACAACCTGTTTCCCAATCATAGTTGTAGAAAAAGCACTGTTCAGCGATTGAGTAAGCATGGTTGTGTTTTCAACCCCGTCCCTTATATTCCCCAGTTCCTCAAGTGAACTGAAAGCTGTCATTTGTGTTATAAGCTCATTATTATCCATCGGCTTCATTGGATTCTGATTACTCAGCTGTGTAATCAGAAGTGTCAAAAAATCATCCTTCTTGAGAATGTCATTTTGAGGACTATTTGAATGAATTATTTCTGACCCTATACTACTAACATTCATAGCTATTCTCCTTATACCAGCAGGTTTATACGATCTCCCACCAGCTTTGTTACGGGAACCCTTTTCTCGTTACTTTCCTGATTAACCTCTGAATTACCTGAAGCTTCAGAAAAATTATCCCACTTCCCTTTTTCCGCGTTGTCACCCGGGTTGCCAACTGAAACATCAAGATTTTCCAGCACAAAGCCATGACGCAAAATTGCCTCCGAAAGCCTTTCACCCCCTCCATTAATAATTTTTCCGGCAGAAGTAGTATCGGTGACGAAAGAAGCTCTAAGTCTTTTCCCTTCTTTTATCAATACAGTTAACTTCAACTCCCCAAGCTCCGGAGGAGAAAGTTTTATTTTAATCTCCGTTTCCTTACCGACCGCATTACTACTCTTTATTATTTCGATCTGTTCCAGCAGCTTCCCCTCAATATCTGACAAGACTTTTGAGTTGAGTTCAACACCATTCCCTCCCGAGGAATCCGATCTGGCGACCGGGTTAGTTTTGTAAATAACACTCACATCCGCAGAATTCTTTATGCTCATCTCTTTTTGAGCAATCTCATTTCCGAATCTGGGTTCAGGCAGAATATCTTTTAAAGGGTAGAGCTTTATACCCATCCTTCTATTCAATCCGGGGCTTTTCCCGCGTTTCCCTCTCACGATACTCAACCTATCCTTTTTGTTATCCCCTATTATGACATGTGATAACTTATGATCGCTTATTACATCTAGATTTTTTCTTTCATAGAGTTTTTTTACCGATTTATTCTCAGGATGG
>JAGHBT010000093.1 GCA_021160845.1 bacterium
CGGCAAGAGAGTATCCGATCGTATTTGCAAAACCGCCTAAAACACTCGCGCTATAGCTCTGCGCCCCGTAGGAACCAAATTCAGTTGTCGCCGACACCCGGGGTTTGATCTCATCGGTTTTAACTCCTTTTTTGGTGATAATATTAATCGCGCCGCCCATGGAAAAGGGTAAAGAAGTGAATGTCTCCCCCGGATGATTTCAATTGTTTCGACATTATCCAGAGGCATAGTGGTCCAGTCCACCTTGATGTAACCTTTACGTCCCATAAGCCTCACGGGCCTGCCGTCTAAAAATACCTGGATTCGCGATTGGTCCAACCCCCTGATATAGATGCTTTCCGTGGGGCTTGGTGTAATAGAGGACGTAAGCACAGTCAAACCCAGGACCTCACTCAACAGATCCCTGATGTTTTGTACGGCGCCGACCTTTTGGAACTTATCCACATTAATTACCGTGACATCCGGCGTTACAAACATGGCCTCATCCTTCAGGGGATGATCCCGCACGATAATCCTGTCAAGCCGATATACTTTTTCAACTGTTTTTACCTGTGAAAAACCCGGTTGCGGAATACGAAACAGGAAGCATATCATTGCGACAATGAAAAACTTTATTGCTTTCATTTTAACCTCCTCGTTTTAAATTAAACTGAAGTTTTATGAAAATCCTCATGCAGCTCTGCGCAACAGCGTGCTCACAAGGGAATTAACCGCCGATTTTCGCGGTACCGGGTAAAGTCTACCAAAATCATCGTCCAGCGCATCTTCTGCGAATGTCGGAGAAGGCAACATGTTTTCGACCTTTGATTAAATGCCGACGATCCGGTTTTTTAAATTTATTTTCACCTCCCCTATGTTTATACCCGTTTAAAACACGCGATTTGCGACGATTTCAAAGGTTTCTTCAAAATTGAGGACATCACCTTGTGTGGCTGTTGGGCACACTTATCAATCAGTTTCTTCAAAAAAAAGCCAAGAAGGCTTAAAAGGGGCTTTTTCGCCCCTTTTAAGCCTTCTTGGCTTTACTGAGTTATTAATTTAATTGTTGTTTTTGCTTATTTTAAACGCAGCTTCCTGCTACAATGAAATAGCTGTTACCAACAATCAGATAGATTGTCAACAATAATTCAGGGTGGATTTATCCCAGCTCACTTCTAAAACAACGTCACATAGTTGCTTATATCTGAACATTCTCTCACAAATATGGTACAATACAGCAAACCCGTGGCTGTATACCTGGGACCCGAGGAAAGCCGTCAAGACGACAGAGAAACGTTGAAGGGGATGTTATCTTGTAATACTCTCTGAGGAGATAGAAGGAGTTTTGACCTGTAGGCAAGGGGTTTCACTCCAAATCGAGTAGAGATGCAAAAGCTCTTCATCTGTAAGGCTCGTTTTTAGTCGGGAGGATTCATTTTTGACCTTCACTAAGAACTGCTCAAGAAGATGGCCTTTTGCATCTATGCCCAGACTCTTGAGTTTGTGATGTAAAGCGCTTCTCCCTGTCTTCTTGCCGATAAGGAATTTTCTCTGCAGAGATACCTCTGAAGGGTCGAATGGTTCATAATTCGAGGGATTTTTGACCAGGCCATCTATATGAATGCCAGATTCGCACGTAAAGATATCTTCGCCAACCACAGGTTTCTTTGGAGACACAGGGATGCGGGAAATGTTTGCAACATAGTCAGAAAGAGAGGAGAGGAAGGTGTGATTATACCTCGCTATCCCCTTTCTTTTCACTAAAAAGGCCACTGTCTCCTCCAGAGCCGCATTGCCTGCCCTCTCTCCGAGGCCATTAACCGTAACGTCTACAAAATCTGCCCCGGCTGCTAGAGCACTAATCGCATTGGCCGTGGCCATACCAAAATCATTGTGGGTATGAACGCCTATATCTACACATAGGAGGGATCTTAACCTTGCGATCGCCTCAAACATTGTAATGGGGTCCATAATTCCCAAGGTATCGGCAAAGCGGATTCTGTTTATCCCTTCACTTTGGGCCTCAAAGCAAACTTGTTCAACAAAATCAAACTCAGCTCTTGAGGCATCTTCCAAACCCAATGAGAGATAACATGATGCTTTGTCTTTCGCCTGTTTTATACTTTCACAAACCCTGGTCAGTACCCAGTTTCTGTCTTTGCCCAGCTTGTTCTTTATATGGATATCCGAGACCGAGATAGACATTGCAAGGATATCTGGGGAAAGAGACAGGGTTTGTTCTATGTCGCCTGCCAGGCACCGGCACCATAAAGAAAGCTTGGGGGCGATGGCCTGTTCCTTCACCCGCTTGAACAACTCCCCCACCTCCGAGTTCCTTACTGCAACGCCCACTTCTATCTCATCGATCCCCACCTTGTCCAGCAGGTCAATAATGTGGAGCTTTTCAGCTAAATCAAAGTAGACACCTGCACTTTGTTCTCCTTCCCTCAAAGTGGTGTCGATAATCCCTTTCATAGCCTCTCGCTCCTCATTTCATTAAGGCATCTTCTACTGGCGTAGGGAGCTCTGCATCTTTCCCCGCATAATGGCTGAGGCGCATCCGCGGCAAAGCGAACCCAGACATTTTCATCTATCTTGAAGTCAACAAGATTTTTAAGTATCACCGCATGGAGTTCCATGCCGCCAATATCAATCGTTACCTTTAAACTATTGCTGTTGTTTACTCTATTGACTATTTTGCCTCTGATTCTATTGAAGTTGCTGCCCCCTGCTTCATTTTCTTTTGTCAGGGTAATATTTTCGGGATGGATGCACATGTTAATCTCCTTCCCTTTCTCAAAAATTGGATATTTTTTGACTCTGATTTCCGCGGGTTGATACAGGCTCCCATTATTGACCAGCATAACTGCTTCATCCTCTTTTGTTTCGATTACGGATACTTTCAAGATATTTTTGGCTCCGACAAAACGAGCTACAAATTCGGTTTTGGGGTGATGAAATAATTCACCCGGGGCTTCAATCTGTTCTATTTCCCCCTCATTAACTACTGAAATCCGATCTCCCAGGAAAAAAGCTTCGTCCTGGCTGTGGGTAACATAGATTGTGGTCACCCCCGTTTCTTGCTGAATACTTTTTAATTCACCTAAGATTGTCTCCCTGGTCAGGATATCCAGATTGCTCATAGGCTCATCCAGGAGTAATACTTTTGGAGATGGCGCAAGGGCCCTGGCCAGGGCCACTCGCTGCTTTTCTCCGCCGCTCAGATCTTTGGGGTATCTCCGGGCAAGGTGACGGATATTCATCAAATTTAACATTTCACCCAGCCTGGCCTCAATCTCATCGACACGCCTTTTTTGTATCTTCAATCCATAGATGATATTAGAGACTACATCAAGATGAGGAAACAGGGCTAAATCCTGGAACAGGTAGCCGACGCTCCTCCGGTTAACCGGGAGCTCATCCACCGGCGCCCCATCGAACAGCACTGATCCTTCATACTCGATCAACCCGGAGACGATGTTCAGCAAGGTTGTTTTCCCGGCGCCGGTTGGTCCCAAAAGCGCCATAAGCTCGCCGCTTGCTATCTTTAAGCTTATATCGCGACAGATAAAATTGCTGATATTTTTCAGCTCTATAGCGGGCATATTATCTCCATTTGTGAGTCAACCTGTGCTCCATGTAGATGAAGAATCTCTCAAAGGAGAGACACATCACCGACAGAACCATCAAGCATACTATGACAATATCTATTCTGATCAAACTTTCGGCCCTCATGAGTAAGGCCCCGATGCCGGTGGGAATGGCTACCATCTCAGCGGCTATTATCACCCGCCAGGCCATCCCCGCCTCCAGTCTCAAACCGGTAAATATATTGGAAAGAGCAAGGGGCAAAAGTATGGTGCTTAAGATTTTTCTTTCAGATGCCCCCAGGGTCTTTGCAACCTTGATAAGATTCTTATCTACGGTTTTGATACCGGTAACCGTGTTATAAAGTACTGGAAAGAATGAACAGATAAATATGATCATGATGGGAAGCATCTCACTTATTCCAAA
>JAGHBT010000199.1 GCA_021160845.1 bacterium
CAGGTAAGTGGAACACTCAACTTCTACCCCGGTTGTAGTTTATAAAAACATGTAGAGAAATTATTCGTTAATATTCCCAATCCATTTTCTGAAAATCTTTTTCAATCTTCGCGCTGACCTCTTTATAATCATCAATAGACCATAGTTCTATATAGTTCAGCAGCCCAACAGCAACAATCTTCGTTGGATTACCAATCATTTCAAGAAAGTCACGCGGGATAGCAATCCTGCCGGATTTATCAGATTCAACATGACGTGACATCTTACTGTAAAATCGGATTATTTTTCTTTTCTCAAGGCCGGGAGGAAGCTCGTGAAGCCTGTTTTCAACATTTTCTTTCCATTCACTCTGGGGATACAGGTTAAGGCATCTCTCCTTGCCAAGACTTATAACAAATTTATTATCATTCTCCACCGGTATAAGACATCTGAATTTGGAGGGAATAAGCAACCTGCTTTTGGAATCAATTGAACATTCATAATCGCCTAGAAAATTACGCATTTCTATTTCCATTTCTGCCATAGTCAAAGAGGATTTAAGGTTCTAAATTCCAGAAGAAAAATTCCATTTTTCATTATCATCCTCCACTTCTTCCCACATTACCCCAATATTCCCCACCATGTCAAGTCTAAATTCCATTTATTTTAAATAATTATAATTCTCTAATCGCTTGATATAAAAGCAGATATGAAAGCAGCATCAAATAAATTCAAAAATAAATTATTTTTTTATGTGGAAAACCCTTCCACAACAGAAAAAAAGGCAAATTTATTTTTGGAATTTGAGTGATTAAAACCGGTTCTCAAAAGGTTCAATATGAACAACAATATCTATTACTCCAGGACCATCGTTTATAATCTTTCTTTCAACTTTTTGAGATATATAATGCCCTTCACGTACAGAAATTTCCGGATCTACCAGAACATGAAGATCTACGGCCAAATTTGAACCGAACTTACGAGTACGAATGGCATGCACATCTTTTACCATATCAATATCGGAAACGATCCGTTTTATTAATTCATGATCTTCCGCAGAAGCTCCATGATCCGTTAACTCTGATAATGATGGGCTAATGATATTCCAGGAAACTCTTAAAATAAGAATCGAGACTACCAAAGCGCCAATGCGGTCAACAAAAGACCAGTCTGAATTGAAAGAAGATACCGCAACGGCAATTAATACGGGTAATGAACTCAAAGCATCTGATCTATGGTGCCATGAGTTTGCAATTACGGCTGTTGACTTCACACGTTTACCAACTTTTACGGTCCAGCGAAATAAAAACTCTTTAATAATTATTGAAAGAAACGGCCCGACAATCGCAATCCAGGTTGTTTGTATTATATGGACTCTACGTATAGAAATTAAAGAGTTGTATCCTAAACCAATAGCGACAAACGCTAAAACAATACCGATCGCCAGAGTAACTAATGCTTCAATCCGACGATGGCCATAAGGATGATCCTCATCTGGTGGGGCAGCCCAATATTTTACTCCGATTAGAACGGCGAAGTCTGTAGACAAATCGGATAAGCTGTGAACCCCATCGGCAACTACCGCTTGGCTTGAACCTATAAAACCAACAATAAACTTAATAGTTGCCAAAAATATGTTTATTATTAACCCGGCCCACGTAACCTTTTTAATTTGTGCAATATCCTGTTTATTCTTCTCTTGTTTTACCTTGATTTGACTCATTTTCATAATCTTGCCACGCTACCAATGTCAATTCACAAAATTTGTATTAAGTTAAATCCGGATCAATATTCTTTAACATTAGTTCATTGCGGGTTTAGAAGTCCATTGATGATTAAATCCGTAGCATCATCCTCACTCAAACCGCGTGCCATAATGGTCTCAAGCTGTTTTGAGTCTACACTCCCTATAGCCGCTTCATGTGTAATGTGTGCCTTGGGGTGCAGTACTTCAACCACAGGAATCGCCTTGGCAAACGCGTGATCTTGAACAATTTCCTTGCAATCAACATGTCCCCTAGCTCCAGCGGCTTTGGCGATAAGTGTGTTCCTGACAAAAGCTTGAGCGTGGCCCCGTACAGCAATCTTGCTTGTTAATACACCTCGCGCATCTTCCCCTTCCAATAATGCTTTTTCATTAATATTGATGGTGTCGTATCCTCTTCCACTTACACGAGCCGTCATCTCCAGAATACTTCTGGCTCCACAGATTGCCTCGTAATCGATGTCGAGTTTTCCAACCATACCTTTAACCAACTCAAAGTCGGTTCTGAATTTTGCTCCTTCTTTAAGACTGACCTTTGTCTTTGGCATAAGGGTTACCCCGCCTTTTGGGCCATGGACATGTCTTTCGATATAAGCATATTCAGCGTTCTTGCCGACAGTGATCTCCGAGTCCATTATATGATGAATATCTTCGGCAAATGGAAAGGTGCAACTCGCGATGATACCCGCCTTCGCGTTTTCTTCTATCCTGGTGTAAATATTAATTCTTTGTATACCTGTTTTAGGTATCATGCCGAAACAAATTTTAATTGGTTTTTCAATCTTTGCATTTTTCTCAACAACGATTTCAACCTCAATCCCATCTTCTACTTCCTTAGCGTCAATATGAAGGCCATCCACAAGATGAATCCCCAGAACCTTGTTTTGGTGTATTTCCACATGGGCCACATCGGGACCATGCTTATGAGGCTCCCCTATGCTATCGTACATTTTTTTTATTAATTCATCTTTATTCATCAGCATACTCCGGGATAGGTTTATTTTTATGATCGCAAGAAGCACATTCGTCAGCATAAAAAGCGCTAACTTTTTCGATACTACCTTTTTTAAATATCTTGCCATCGCATAAAAGGAATGCATGATCAGCCTTTTCCAACACGGTCATACTGTGAGTAATAAGCAGAACAGTACTCCCGTTTTCTCTTAGCGCGCGTATGGCGTCAAATATTCGGTTTAATGCCTCAACATCTATTCCTGAATCAGGCTCATCCATAATAACAAGTTTAGGTTTCATCCCCAGTATCGAAGCGAGTTCTATACGTTTACGCTCACCCCCGGAAAGTGTTGTATCAACAGCCCTGTTTATATATTCGTCCGGGGAAAGCCCAACCAGTTCGATAAGATTACTAATATTCTTTATTGATTTATCCCTTGCACCTGCCCGTAAGAAACTATTTATCGTCAGCCCCTCGAACCGAGCAGGTTCTTGCCATGCTAATGTAATACCTTTTTTCGCGCGTTTATCAATTGAAAGACCCCGAATTGATTTTCCATCAAAACGAATGTCACCGGTAAAATGTGTATATCCCGACAACCCCATAATTGTTGAAGCAAGGGTAGATTTACCCGCGCCATTTGGTCCAACCACCGCATGTACATATCCAGGCCATAATTCCATGCTAACATTGTTGAGTATTGCTTTGTTTCCCAAGCGGAGAACAACATTGTCAATCTCAAGAATCGGTCTCGGTTTAATCTAGAACCTCCTAGATATCTTTCAGCATCCTGGAAAGAAATAATTCCTTAATCAAATGTACCAATGGAGTAATGATAGATAACCCACCATGCTTTTTCAACAACAAAAAATGCGCCGCTCCATTAATTTACTCAAGGCGGTAGAGAGTGTAAACAACAGGATCCGGTTTTCGTATTCCAAGAGTTAAAATGGTGTCGCTCATTATTGGAACAAACTTCACCCCCCTGATAACGCTTCCGGCAAATCTCGCGGCAACCGGATTTCTATCAACCAGATAATCCGGATTAAAATCCAGGAAAATACCCTCGGAGATTATTTGTTCTACTTCCAGGGTATCGCGCATTCTGTTTATCTCAGGAGTCACAAGACCGCCAAGATCAAGCACTTCTCTCTCGGAATAATATCCGATTGCCCCGATGTCGGGCGTTGCGACAACGACCTCCTCGACAGTATTATTCCGCAACCATTTACCCATCGGGATAAGAACATCGTCAACCCCGTTTGCAAACGCCCTGGTTGGGAGCACAACAACCGATAAATAGAAAATTATGTTTTGAGCTACTACAATTATGACAAACACGCCAAGAATCCATTTTTCAAATTTACGAATGAAATTAAAATACGAAACAATATGCCTTAATGACACTACTCCAAGCGTGATAATGGCGGGCGCCAACGGTAGAAGGTAACGGGAAAGTATAGTAA
>JAGHBT010000268.1 GCA_021160845.1 bacterium
CCAAGGCTTGCGACACCGAGAATACTTTTGGCATTTATTTGTTCACTGTTTTTTTCTATCTGTATATCCGACATAAACATATTGCTATTTTTGACCACTTCCCCCGCTAAACGCAAATGGATACCGTTTTTGTTAATAACTTTTACCTGAACTCTCTTCATTTCATCAATCGCTTCTGTCAGATCAAAAACCATTCCCATTATACAATTCATCTCATCTGCCGTATTACAATTAACAAAACCGTGGCAAAAAATCCCAATATAACACTCAAACGAACTGAGTATTTTCTTCTTAACCAGATAACTCCGGCAACCAACAGAAATCCCCAACCTACAACCCGGAATCCTCCAAACACATAACCTCTGATAAATACTATTGAAGTAAACACTCCGGCGACAAACGCCACTGCCGCAGTCATAAACCTGCCAATTCTCAAATACTGTCCTAGAATCAGATTTACAACATTTTCACCAAGGTTCAAGCCCTTATAATAACCCCCAACCCTAAACTTAAAGTGATAATAGTTGTAGAAAATCAAAAAGATAATCGGCCCAAAATACAATCCGTATATAGTAAAAATACAGGCAATTGTCAATGTCAACGGTAATAAAATAACTTCAAAGAAGTAATCTCCTCTTGCAGCCATAACAGATGAAAGGGTATCCTTTATACTGCGAATATACTCAACATCTATGTCTTTAACATCTTCTTTTCTCTCTTCCATATTTTGAACCGCGCCTATAATGCAGGAGGAAAAAATCGGATTTGAATTATAATAATTTAAATGCCTCCTGATATAATCTTTCATCCTGTCATTACCTCTGGAGAGCTTTTTAAACACAGGTAACAACACGAAAAAAAATCCAAGCCCATCACTTAAACGCTCATTTCTTAAATTCTGCAGAAGAAATAATCTCCATATAATATTCAAATTAATAATAGCCACCCCTTCTACATAAAAACCAAAACCATAGCCGAAATAAGAAAACCGGATATAAACCAAAATCCCTGCGATTTAAGAATCTGGATTCTCAAAAGAGATCCAACTCCTATAAATGGCAGAAAAATATAAAGAAGCTCCACAGAACCTGTCAATCTCCATGAAGTTGAAACGAAATACAATATTGTTTTGTACCCAACGGGAAGAACCACCATGAGAACGACGAAACCATACAAGAAATTGAAAGCAACCATGAAAAAATTGAGAAGAGAAAGATACCATAATTTCCCTTCCATCGCCTTTTTAATTATAGGCTCCACCGCACCGGACAATTTAAAAAACAAAGTCCTATAAATAAAATATCCAAACCAGCCGGCTAACAAACCGAAGGAAAGAGCCCATATCATCACCATTGCCGCTATGGAAACATCCCCCGCAAGCTTAATGTCGACAAGAACAAACAACGCCGCAGATATAACCCCGGCAATGGGAAGATCCAGGGTCTTCGCTCCCCTGACAAAAAAATTCCCCAGGAACATTATCTGAATCAATGTGCCGGCAAGTAATCCGTTAAATGGTTCCCCAAGAATTAACCCTGTCAATAACCCGCCGCATATAGGCTGCGAAAGCATCAGCCTTAACGAAGTTCTAAAATCAACACACAGAGCTCCCCCCAGAAGAGAAACCGGTATAATAAAACCAAGTCCTAACAAATGTGTCCTTTCACGCTTTGAATCGCTCTATACTAACGACTATCTCTATTTTCTTTTCTTCCCCTTTTCGCATATCAAGTGGCCAAACGGCTGTAACTACTGAACCCTGATATACCGATTCATACCCTGATTCGGAGTTTGAAACTGTTTCTATTGGAAACCTCCATATTTTAGCCTTAGGGTTAAAACGCATTTCTATCTTAATATTCAACCATTCATCTACTATTGAAACAGAATCGACATCTTTCTCCTCGCCTGTTGACGCTAAGTTCCTCTTGGAAACCCTTCTTCCCGGAAAACTGTAATATCTGTCAGGAGCATCTCCCGCAAGAAGCGAAAAAACATTTTCAACCGCTAAAAACCCTTCAATATCTCCAGTTACAGGAAAAAGGGAATAATCCACTTTCATATTAGCGGAAGAATTAGAAACAGAAACAAGCTTATCCATTTTCATCTCAGTTTCACAATCACTTAATATCACCTTACCTGTTCTGTTGAACAAAAGATGCTTTTCATCCCCATCATCAATTATCCTGTGCGAAAATTCACCATCCGTAAAATCGCCACCGTCATAGTATGAAGAACGAGCAAATGAATCTATGTCAACATCACTTCCGATAAAATGATCCCGCAGCGACATTCGTTGATAAGAATCATAGACAAGAAATGAATCCAGCCCATCTTCCTTGGCAACATTCATTTCATGAATGCTCATAGCATCTTCTGACCCGCCGTTGGAAAGCTTCGGAATCTCCCTGTGATATATTTCCTCGCGTCTTCGAAGAATGTCGGTCATATTAAAAGCTGGATCACGGATATCAAATTCTCTCAGGGAAGCTCCCCTCGACTTAAATATTAGTTTCATATAGGATGAAGTAAGCAAAACCTCATCGGTCCCATTTCCATCTATGTCTTCGGTAGTATAGTTTAAATATTTTTCTTCTTTTTCAGTTTCCTTTTCAACAATCTTTTCAGCCTCAATTATGTGGCGAAAAATGGCGCTTCGCAGGTGTGGCAGATAAAGCCCTCCAAAAAGCCCATGCCAATACGCGCAATTACATTGAGCCTGATACAAATGATTTCTTGCCTCCTTCCACACGCCCTGATATTCCGTTTCCTTTCCATAGTTTTCAACTAACGCACTCGCTGAAAGCATTCTCTTATGCATCCAGTTGCTTTCCTCATACTTCACAAGAAAATTTCTCCAGAATCCCCCTTTAACAAGATCGGCCGGCTCAGCGAGTCCGGAATCAGCTTCCAGAATTTCTATAGCTTTTATGTGTCTAATCTGAGCCGAAAGAGGAAGCGCCCACTGCATCATTTCACTGTATGACGCGGTTGGGAGATAAACAATTCCAGATGGAGAATGTTGATCAATAACATCTGAAAAAGTCATCATTTGTATCCAGTCCCTGTTCTCTTCAAGAATACTGCAAAAACGGTGCAGCCAGCCCTGCTGATAGCAAAGTGAATGAGTTCCGGGCCAAACACCGAATTTTTCACCATCATCCGCGAGAACCACTATTTGATCCTCTGTTTCTTCTCCATTTGCAATTTCACGCAAATAGGAAACAGTATCTCCAGGATCACTGAAAGGCACCAGGTATCGCAACTTCTTATCAATAGGAAATATTTTTATGTACGATCCATTCTCTTCTGTATTAAAAAAGGTGCGAATTTCCGACCCTTTTAACCCTATGGACTTAAAATGCGAATCATCTACAAGCACAAATTCAAGACCCGCTTTTTTCAGAATATCCGGCAAGTGAGGTTCCCATATTCTCTCTGTTAGCCAGCATCCACGCGGCTTCGAATTCAACCTGCTCGTTATAAATTCGTTCATCATTAAAAGCTGACCCAGCTGATCCCTTTCAGGTATAACAGACAAAATCGGCTCATAATATCCCGCCGAGAGAATTTCAACCTGAGAACGCTGAACCATTTTAGAGAGAATTTCAAGATACTCTTTGTGATTTTCAGAAATCCAGTCCCACAAAATTCCACTGTTGTGCAGCGCGAAATGAATATTCGGAAATTCATTCAACACCTCAAGAAACGGGAAATAGGCTTTTTGGTAAGCATCCTCAATAACAAAATCAAAATTTCCAACAGGCTGATGGTTATGAAGCCCAAAAATAAATGTCACCTTTTTTTTCATTTTCCCAGTCCTGCTCTATACAATCTTTGAATTCATTATCACTTTTTCATCACCGGGGAGAGCCCTAGTTTCCAATATAACACCGTTTTTAACAAGTTCCCTAAATATTAATTTCTCACTATCATTGATGTAAAGCTCGTTCAGCACCTTCTTCCTGCCCTCCATATAATGCATACCCCCGATGTTTAATTCATCAAAATCCACTCCATTTTCATAAAGCCGGAGCGCCTGCTCAGGCCCCTTAAGAAGAAGTATAACTCTGTCTCTATCGTAAACACCTTGATTAATTCTATTCGCTGTTTCTTTCAGTGAGAGTACGGACACCTTGATATCGGAAGATACCGCGGAAATATAAAGTTCTTTTTCCCATTTGTTTCCGGCGACCTTATCATCAGCCAGTATTATCCTGTCCGGACGGCATTCTTCGTACCAGCCTATAACCACTTGCGCGTGAATCAACCTGTCGTCTATTCTGATCAAAACCAACATCAGCCATACACCTTCCAATAAAATATAAAAAAGAAAATTTTACTCTACTTACAAAAATGAAAATAGTTGGTTAGTTATAAGGTGCCGTTAATACTATCTCGCCCGCGTTTTATCAGGTGATTTGTCATTTCCTTATAATTCATTACGTTTCTTTTAGTAACAAAATCCAGAAGAATTGGCAGATTAACACCGCTGATTACTCTTACTCCCTTAATTCCAACCGTGGCTCTGGCACAATTAAGAAAACAGGAACCCCCCGAATAATCAACAAATAAAACAACATCTTCTTCCTTATATTTTTCCATTATCCCTTTTATTTTTTCAACAATCAGAGAATCACCATAATCTTCGCTGCAAACAGAATAGAGATCCTCTACTTCCCCCAAAATACCCACAGTTGTAACGATCAACTCCGCCGCTAATCTTCCATGAGTAACAACAATTCCGGCAATTCTGTTACTAGTATTACTCATTCTGTATCATCCCTGAGATATCTTTGAGTTCTTTTTCTACTCTGCATCAAGTTAAAAAGGTTATTATCCAGTTTCTGGGCGGCATTAAACCCGTATATTTTAAGCATATAATTTAGAGCAATGGTTTCTGCAATAACAGTAATGTTTTTACCGGGAAAAATAGGAATAAAGAGCTGCGTCACCTTCGAACCAAGAATTTCCGTTGTCTTTTCATCGAGTCCGTGCCTATCCCAATCCCGTTTAGGATCCCATTCACTAAGCTCTACTTTTACTTCGATACGTTTCTGTATTCTAATCGATCTAATACCGAATACATCCATGACATTGATTATCCCAACACCCCTGACTTCCATAAAATGCCTTAAATATTCTTTTCCCCTCCCGATAATCATATCTCCCCTTTTGATTATTTCAACAACATCATCGGCAACAAGCCGATGCCCACGTTCTATCAGATCCAGAACGATTTCACTTTTTCCTATTCCGCTCGGCCCGGCGAATAATAACCCTACTCCATATACATCAACAAGTGATCCGTGAACAGTTGTACGGGGCGCAAAGTGATAACTAAGAATCTCCGTCATTAGCTGAATAAAAGGCGTAGTATGGAGATTTGTTCTCAGAACAGGCACCGAAACATTTTCGGCCTTTTCAATAAAACCATCGGGAAGATCCAACCCCTTTGTGACAATAATACAACACAGGGGTTTTGAAAAAAGCCTTTGGAAAGCGTCCTCTTTCTGTCCTTTAGTAAGGGACTGAATGTACTGCATTTCAGTTTCCCCGAAAATTTGAATCCTTTCGTGAAGATAATTTTGCATAAATCCGGTAAGCACAAAAGCTGGCCGGTAAACATCGCAGCAAGTTATATCCAACTGCCCTTGAATTGTTGATGTAAGAAGCTCCAATCCAAGTTCATCCTTGTTATCCTTGAAAAACTCCTTTACCGTGTATTTCCTAACAGATTCCGTCAAAGTATTTTCCCCTGTCAAAAAGAATTACAAATAATCTACAACTTAATTACTCCATAATCACCATCGGAACGCC
>JAGHBT010000166.1 GCA_021160845.1 bacterium
ATATGTCGTAGTGCGGTTATCTCCATTCTTTACACGCATCCCCTTTCCAAAACTTGGGCTGATCATACCGACGAGGGGGATATTGTCCTTAATCAAGTTAATATCCTCTTCGTGCATATATATACTCCTCCCCAAACCCAAACCCTGAAACTCCTTTGAAGTCTCTCCGGACCATACAGCTACTACAGCGTCTCTCGCGTTCATTTGACCTTCATACATTCTCTTTTCAAGCCCAAAACCGAAAGCGAGAAGAAGAACAACGGACATCGTTCCCCATATTATTGAAATCAGAGTCAGTACCAGACGTATTCTCTGATTTTTCAAATCGAAAATAAACTCCTGCAAAAGCATTTTCCACATATCACACCTAATAGTTGAGGCATTCCACAGGGTCAAGCCTAGAGGCCTTTCGTGCCGGGAAATATCCAGCGATCAAACCGACAAGCATTATGATCCCCCCCGAGACAACAACAACAAGGGGATCGATAATTGGGGTTCCTAAAGCTTCCCTTGCCTCCTCCGGCATATTCGCCAGAATCACTATAATCCCCCATGCGATTAAGAACCCCAGCAAAGCCCCAATTATTGTGATCAGAAATGTTTCGGCAAAAAATTGCGACTGAATAACCCAGCGTTTCGCCCCAGCCGCCCTCTTGATGCCAATTTCTTTTGTTCTTTCCCTGACAACAACATACATTATATTCGATACGCCTAATCCGCCTACACACAAAGTAGCAGCTCCCATAACTACAAGGAAAATGTTGAACCCCGTAAAGAACAGCATAAACTCACCGAAAAATTCAGCCGTATCCCATATTTGAAGGGCGTCTTCATCCTCAGGGTCAAATATATACTTGTCCCCGAGAACCTCCCTGATACGATCAACGATTAATGAGGATTTCGCGGTTTTTAACCTATGAGTAATAATTATGTCATTCAAATACCGGTGGCCGAACATAGTCTGAAAGGTTTCGGAAGGAATATACGCCCTGTCCTTATCCCTCGAATTAAAACTTGAGTTTTGGACCTTCTTCTTTAGAACACCTATCACCCTGAAGGGAATATTATTGACATTTACAAAGTTACCTACTGCCTCTTTCTCTTCTCCGAACAAAAAATCCTTCAATTCGTTGCCCAAGAAAACTACTCTTCTTTTCTCCTTCTGGTCCCTTTCGTTTATGAAGCGGCCGCCGCGCTGCGGTATCACGTTACGCATCTCCCAGTATGAAGGAGCAACTCCTGCAACAAGAGGCGTCCTTGTCTTTTTACCTACACGAAGCCATGATCTCCATGTAGAAAACTCTTCACTTATCCTTTCGATCTCGGGAATCCGGGTTTTTAGCAATTTTATATCGGATTTCTCCAAGTGTATGCCTCTGTCAACCCCAAAACCTCTGTAAGGTTTCGTTGTGGTTCCCGGAAAAACAAGAATAATATTATCTCCAAGTCCCTTGAAATTAGTGATGTTCTGCCTTCTAGTGCTGGTCCCAACCGCCATCATCAAGACTACGGCGGCTGTTCCCCAAACAATCCCGAAAAGGGTCAGAAATGTGCGTTTCTTTTGGGATTTCATGTCCCGGAAAAATTCCCCCAGAAGCATAAAGAGATAACTTAAATTAACAAACAGGGATTTCATCAGTCGTGTCAGATTTCCTTCTGGGGTTTTTCAAGCACTTTCTGCCCCTCTTTCAGCCCGGACTTTACTTCAACCCGAATCGCGTCCGAAAGCCCTACTTCTATCATAACCCTTTCCCGCGTTCCTTGTTTACCTGGAATTTCAACATATACAGAATCACCTCTGTAATAAACAACCCTCTCGGGGATATTAAGCACACTATCAGATTTATTGATAATTATATCGGCGTTTGCCGAATATCCCGCTCTAAGAACCGTTTGTTTCACGCCTTTAATTGATATTTCCACCGGAAACATTCTAGAATTATTCTCTTCTCTAGCCTTTAATGAAATCCTTTCAAGCCGTCCGGAAACCTCAATGTCAGGAAGGGCTCCGATTTTTATCCTCGCGGGCATCTTCAAATCCAGTTTACCAACATCTATTTCATCGACTGTGCCTCTGAAAAGCAGGCTGTCCATATCCGCTATAGTCATAAGGATCGTCCCCGCCTGGTAAGAGGTAAGGGGAACAACAGGATCTCCTATGTTAATCTTCTTTTCAAGAATCTTTCCGCTAATTGGAGCTTTGATAATAGATTCTATCTTTTTTCCGGCAATAGTTACACTGCCCTCTTCGAGCAGCGCGAACTGCTCCTTGCTTATCCGCAGTTTAAGCTCAGCCTGTTTATATTCTCTTTGCGTTTCTTCAAATTCCTTTTCGGAAATCATTTTCTTTTCGAGAAGTTTTCTGCTTCTCCTAATTGTTTTTCCTACCGCATCGAGGTTAACCGCGTCCATCTCAATCTGACTTTTAGCTCTCGCAATCTCCAACGGAGTCGGATTGGGAGCTATCTCAAGAAGAGGCTCATCTTTTATTACACTCTCGCCGGGATTCTTGTAAATCCTTTTTACAACTCCGGACACCTTCGATTTCACCGAGATTTCCCGCTCCGGCTCAATCGATCCTACGGCAAGGGCCTTTTCCACTATTTCTCCGCGCTCCACTTCTACCGTCGCGCCTATCTCGCTTTTTTCACCCCTCTTTGATTTAATTATAAATCCCGCCGCTCCGAGGACAACAATCACCACTATTATTATCCACACTTTTTTTTTGCCGCCGCGCTTTTTTTTGTTTTTCACACTTTCACCACCGTTATTATTGGTAAATTACTCAAAGCTCTACTCCCGGGATCCTCCCTGTAGTACCCAAACATACATTACCTACGAAAGGGACTGTTGTTTTGTTGCGGCTTTATTTTGTTCGAAGTTTTAGCGCTATCCCCCCTCACCTTAACATCTTCTGAATAAGGGAGATAGCTTAAAGGGATGGGGGGCCAAACGACATGGTTCGACCCCCCAGGAGTGTGTAGATTCTGTATTTTCACGGACCGCGGAATATACCGACACGACTTGAGACTACATTTCCCTCCAAGAAAGAACGATACAGGGCATCATTGCGCTCAGCGATTGCGAGATCGCATCCTTGCTGTATAGAACCGCGGCGTTTCCCGCGCTGAAGTTGAAATCGGATGTACCCTTGATGACCATACTGCCAAGAACCCAGGGCGTTCCCGTGAACTTAACATCCCCTTCGACATAAATCAACCCCCGGTATATAAAATTTCCCGACGCCTTGAGATCGCCTGTAACATAGATTAACCCTTGCCCTGTAAGGTTGCTTGCGATATTGGCGTCTCCGTTAATGTATGTTACCCCGTTGAGCGGGTTGGTGATAGAAGTATTGTCGGCGTTGGCCAGAATGTCGTTCACTTCCGGCTGCGAAAGGCCGAGAACTTCGTGGAGAGAATAGAACGGGTTGGTCGACGATTTGTCTATAGGCATCGGGCTTCCCGCCACATCCGCGCTCCCCTGTGTCTTTACATCATCCCCCGTAGATGTCACGCCGGGAAGGCTACCGCTCGAGAGGTGCCACGCGGCACAGGCATTCGGTTGTGTTCCCGGAGGCGTGTTCACACTGTGGTTGTATCCGCAGAAGGCGCAGTTTCCAGTCAGCTTAACTGCTTTGTCGACGTAAAGAGACCCCAGCGTGCGGGCCACCATAGTTCTTTTTGTAACCTCGGCCTGAATCACACGTGCGCCGTCTGCCGAATTCCCAGTCACAGTCACAATCTCCACGGGGAACCCAGAGACAAAATTCTCGGGCGGTATCTGCAAAGGGTCGTACCTTACTATCTCATTCTGTTCTCTCATATTGTTTCCATTGAGATCTTCCCACTTGTGTTTGATTGTCATAACCCCTTCCGTCCCCGAGGCCTTGCTGTAATCTAAGTATGGAAGGGTCGGATCCTGTATAGTGCCGGTTGTAACCACACTGCCCGCCGACGGGGCAACAGCGGACGGCTGGGCAAGGAACACCCTCGTTTCCCAATCAGGATCGTATGGTTCGGAATCTCCAATCGCGATATTGCCCGACCATGCACCGACCGTCTCCGTTGTCGGATTGGGCAACGAAAGTCTGTGTATCGCCTCACTCATCCCCGCTTCTGCAACGAAGAACGCACGTGTTGTCTTCCGCTGGTTCCCCGAAATTTTCAGGTCCATCGAGGACACCATTGCCAGCGTCGCCCCTATCATTGAAACTGCGAAAAGAACAATCAGGGTGACCACGAGGATGTTGCCTCTCTCGTTACCTACAGTATTAATTCTGTTTATCTTCATATCATGCCAATCCTTTCTGCGTCCGCCGGCACATCATAACTCCCGGCCGAAATAGGCAACAAGCCGGCCCTGCGTCGCTGAGGATCTCGTTCCGACCACTATATCGGGCCTGCTGTCCTTATTGAAATCGGCTACATCTATTGAGATAATCTCTCCCGACGCGGTCTGGTTAATCTTTGTCCCGTTCATAGGAAGAGTTCCGTATGTGGGAAGTACATAGACATCCCCCGTGTAAAGTGACGAACTTCTCGTCCCGTAGGCAATATCAGGAAATACATCGTTGTTCACATTGAGTATAGCAAGGCTGAGCGCCTCACCGTCCGTGATGACGTAATCGTCTGGCATGTTTGCCGTCACATCCGGCGGGAAAATGTAACCCGTGGTGTCAGGGACGCCAAAAGTGCCGCCATCGTTCAGCCAGAGTAGAATTTCACCCTCGTTTGCCTTCGTGTTAACAGCTACCACAATATCAGGATCACCATTGCTGTCCTCCATCATATCGAGGACCTTCAAATCGTTTACCGCCCCGAAAGATATGTATCGTGAAGTCCAGGCGAAGTTGCCGGAGGCATACCCGATATTTATGTAAACATCAATATACCCCGTATAGCTCGATGTATGGGAACCGATCACTATATCCATGTCCCCATCTCCATCTATGTCTCCAGTGTCGATCGCCCAAATTTCGCCCAGAGGGTAGTTGTCAACAGGCCCCGCGTCAGTCTTGTAACGCCAATTACTGAACAAGCCTCCACCCGATCCTTCAAAGGTCTCGAATGCTCCAGCAGTGCCGATAGGCGATTTTAGACCGACAACCAAGTCGATATTCCCATCCCTGTCTAAATCAGCCAAGCTGTTGTCCATGACCTCATTTAACCCGCTCGTGTAGTAAGCCACATCCGGCCCGGTACCAAGCACACCACCGCCGGCGGTGACCCATATCTGCAGATTCTTCTCCGTGGCGTTGTCCAGACCGCTCAAGACATCGGGCGTCCCGTCACCCGAGAAATCGTAGGAACCCATCGCATTGATGTTATCTCCGGCGTCTCGTCTGTAATCAGGCGCCGAATTAAACAGCTCGCTTACCGGGGTAGTTGAGTTTTCCCAATCGTTGAAAAAGATGAGCATGTTTCCCACGCCGCCGACCAACGCCGTGCCGAGAATGATATCTACATCACTTTTGTCGTCCTCTTTTAGGTTAGCCGTGCAAACCGACAATACCCGTTCAGTGTTGGAAATATGTATCTCTACAAAATTCTGGGTATTCTGGAGGATGTCCCCAAAATCCCTCGTCACCGTTGTATCCACAGCAATCACGATGCCGGAATACGTATTGACCGTGGAAGATGTATAGCCGGCAGCGTCCCTCTCCACAACGGAGTATATGCCAGGCGTTAGACTGAACTTGTAATAACCCTTTGCACTGGTCTGGGTGCTGTCCCCGTTCGACACTACAATCATCACATTCGGGATTTTCTCCTCCAAAGAGTTTCTAATTCCATCTTCATTCTCGTCCAGGTAAACATACCCCTCGAGTGTTCCATAAACCTCCCCGGCGTAGTCGCCAAAATCGACGACTACCGTGTCGTCCTGATTGATGATATTGGCAGTACCTGAGTTCGAAGTCGTCGACGAGTAATTAATCGGATCGGTCTCAACTACAGTATAGGCTCCCTGACTGACGGCGATTGAGTACCGGCCGTTGATGTCGGTCATAACCTCAGTCCCGTCATCCAGCGAAATCACCACATTATTTATGCCCTTCTCGCTTAGGGCCTTAACTCCATCCTTGTTCTCGTCCTCGTATACAACACCGCATATCACTCCGTTCGGCGCGCTTGAGACGTCGCCGAAGTTGACCACCTTGACCATTCCCGATGTCAGAGTAATCGAAACTAGGTTGGCGGTAGTCGAAGTATAGCCGGGAGGATCAACCTCCTGAACTGAATAGCTGCCCGCCGGTAGTGGAACAAAGAATGTCCCAAAATGATCTGATAGAACACTGCGTCCCTGACCGGCCAGGGTTATTTTAACGCCCGGAATGCCCGATTCGCCCGGATCGATAACCCCATCGGTGTTCACGTCATGGAACACCCTACCTCTAATCATCGCGCTGGTGAGGCTGGTGTTCCTTATATATACCTCCGATGGCATAGTTACATTAAGGAATCCGCCGTTAGTCTCGTACCTTTTATCGTACTTGCTCGATTCGGCAATCGTCGTGATTCTGACACGACGAATTTCGTCGAGCAAATTCTGCGGCATCTCTGTAACGGCAAGTTTCTCTCCGTCATTAAGCTTGCCGTTGTTATCCGTGTCACCCCATAGTATATCGTCCGTTGTAGGGTCTTCATCGTGGTCATAGTAATATTGGAAGAGAGGATCAGGCACCATCCATGTGGCCGAGAGGTTAGGACCACGAAGCTTGGCAATATTATACTCCCTCACAACATTCGAACCACTGCCATCATAGCCGTAAACATATTTTTTAAGTATAAAGAGATTGTTGTTTGCTCCATTCTCCTCGGGATCGTCGCCCCTGTCGTTAGCTTTTATCATACCATCTCCCGACGAATCGAGTGTAAACACAATCGTTTCGGCGTCCGACTGGTAGTCGGAGCTTGGACTGTAGATCGTTGTCCCGCTCGCCGGCACAGTGTTGGGTAAGACATTTTTGTTAATCGCCGTTAGGGGTGTCTGACCACTGATTGTCTGCCCGTTATCAATATCGGCGTTTATCACCACTTGGTAAGGGGCGGCGTGTACTATCGGCATCTGGCCCCTGAAATAATCAGTTTGTGAGCCAGCCTGTCGTATATCATCAGTGATTACGTCAAGAGCCACACGAACGTTCTGCTGAGCC
>JAGHBT010000118.1 GCA_021160845.1 bacterium
GGTGAAATGGAGTTAATAGATCTTATAAGGATGATGACATCCGCTCCCGCCAAGACGCTTGGCATTCCCGGGGGCACCCTTGAAGCTGGTGTGCCGGCGGATCTTGTGGTTATAGATCTTGATGAGGAATGGGTGTTTAACGGAGAAGTTAACAGATCGAAATCTTTTAATACTCCGCTTGCAAACAGAAGTTTTAAGGGGCGCGTTCAGGGGGTATTTTTGGATGGGAAGTGGAAACAGACGCTTTGATAAAATTAATTTATTACTCAGATAATTGTGATGGGAAGCCTTTTTATATTTGTCTGGAGAGCCGGTGGTGAAAGAAAAGAAGAGACGGGTTGCTCTGCTGATTGCCATGATTAGTCTGTTATTTGGCGTTTTGTCATCCTGTGTCTATTTTAACACATTTTATAACGCTAGACGTATTTATAGCGATGTTGAGGAGAAACGGAAACGAAGCAAGACAAGCATCCGTATAGAGGAATATCAACCTGTTGTCGTTAAGTGTTCTACAATTTTGCAAAATCATCCGGGCAGCCGGTGGGCAGATGACGCCGCTTTTCTTCTTGGAAAGGCTTTATTCAGGCAGGGGGAGTATATAGACGCGGCAAAGAAATTTGAGGAGATTATTGATAATTGGCCTAAGAAAAAGTATGCTCCACTGTCACTCTTTTGGCTGGGGAAAGTCTATTTTGAGACGGAAGAGTACAAAAAAGCGCTAACATATACTACTCGTTTTCTAAAGCAATATCCCAAACACAAAATGACTTTCCGGATGATGTTGCTCGCCGGAGAAACTAACCTGAAACTAGATCAGAGGAAAGAAGCTCTCGCTTTCTATTCAAGGGTGATTCAAGAGGCCGATGACGATAGAGTTATAGGTGAAGCAAAGTTGAAGTGTGCGGATTTGCATTTTTCATTTGAACAATGGGAAAAAGCCGCCGGTTTTTATGAAAGTATATTACATAAGGGTATTTCGTGGAAGAAGCGTTACAATACGTCATTGCCATTAGGGAAATGTTATACGAAACTTGGCAGATGTAGTGACGCGCTCGGGTTGTATGATAACCTTTTAGAAAAGGTAAATGAGCTGATTGAAAAACCTCCTATACTTCTTGGCAAAGCCGCCGGATATGTATGTATGGATTCTCTTGATCAGGCCATGCAGTTTTATGAAGAGGTTATTGGTAAATTTCCCAGCTCGTTGTTTTCAGCCGAGGCTGCCTATTATTTAGGGACGCTATATCATGAAAGGACAGATTCGCTTGAAAAAGCTAAGGAGTATTTTGCTAAAGTAGGGAAAGAAGCTCCGGAATCGGAATATGCGACAGAGGCCTTGAAAAAATCAAACAGTATAGCGAGGTTGCTGGAACTTGAAAATGTAAAAGATGGTGAAGAAACGGAAAATCAAAAGGCTAAAAGAAGGTTTTATTCCGCGGAACTGCAACTCTCGCAATTTGGAAATACAGAAGAAGCCCTGGAAAATTATATTGCAGTTCTGGATAGTTTTCCAGAGGTGGATGTTAGTTCCAGAGCTGCCTACGCGATTGGCTGGATATATCAGAAAAAACTGAATCAAAAGGATAAAGCGCTGACGGCTTTCACGGAGGTTGCTAAAAGATTTCCCAGATCCGTTCAGGCAACGGGTGCGATAGAACAGATCGGGTATTTTGGCAATCAAGAATTAAAGGAGAGTCTTCAATCGTATGTTGATTCTATGCGGGCTTTACCGCCGGATACGAGCGCGGCAGATTGGGGTTTAGAACTTCCGGAGGTATCCGGCAGTGGAAATATCAGCGATAGTTTAAGTGCTGAAAGTGATTCCATGCGGACATTGCAGCCGGATACGACTGCGGCGCCATCTGTTACACCTGTTAAAAAAAGGTTTATTAATCGAAGGTTGAAATAAGGCAGAGACGGATATTTTGGTAGATGGAGAAGAGATTGGCTGATTTAACTAAGGGATCGTATGAAACAGAAATTGTTATGCGCAAAAGGGTCTCCCCTTCTAGTTTTCTTATTGCCTTGTCCAAACCTGATAGATTTACCGATGCCATGCCGGGACAGTTTGTCTCGTTAAGGATCGGCAAAGGGGTATCACCTCTTTTAAGACGTCCTTACAGTATAATGGATATTACAAAGGATTCTATTGTTCTGCTTGTGAGGGTTGTCGGGAAGGCTTCAGCCGCACTTGCTTCCGGGAAAATTGGAGATGTAATTGACATTATTGGGCCACTCGGAGGAAGCTACTTTGAGATTAAGAATGGTTGTAGCGTGGTTTTTGTAGCGGGAGGAACCGGTCTTGCGCCTCTTTTATTTGCGGCAAGAAAATGGGCAAAAGAGAGAAGTGTCGGCGAGTTGCATCTCTTGTATGGAGCTGAGAGCAGTAATGAGATTCTTGATGATCTTTGCACGGGGATTTTTACGGAGGTTCACATAGCGACACTCGATGGTTCTAAAGGGTTCAGAGGGGATGTAGTTGAAATGTTTAAAGGTTTGTCTGAAGGGGGGATACTCCCGGAGGGAGAATTGTTTTCATGTGGCCCTGTGGGTATGGTAAAGGCCCTTATGGATAGTAATACAGTTTCTTTTACTGATCATTACACTTCACTTGAAGCAGTTATGGCTTGTGGTGTCGGGGCTTGCAGGGGTTGTGTTGTTCCCTTTAAGTCCAATAATGGTACAGAGTACAAGTCGGTTTGTGGTGACGGTACAGTTTTTAGAGCTGAGGATATCGATTGGGAAAAATGGGGTAAAAAATGAGAAGTATTAAATAAAGAATGAGAAATAAAAATTTCAATATAGGCGTTGTGACTTTTAAGAATCCTGTTTTTCTAGCCTCAGGCCCGGCGGGTTACGGTATTGAGTACAGAGATCTTATAAATCTTGAGAAACTCGGGGCGGTTGTTACAAAAACAATTTCTTTGATGCCGAAGGAAGGCAATTCTGGGACGAGGTTGCAGGAGACTGAATCGGGACTTCTCAACAGCATCGGGCTAGAGAATGTGGGAGCTCGGCGTTTTTTTGATGAAAAACTCCCGGAGCTTTTAGATGCCGGAGCTAAACCTGTGGTAAGCCTTGCTTGTGAGGGTAAGGAGGAATATCTTGAACTTCTCGATATTACATCGAAACAGGATAATGTGGATGTGGTCGAGCTCAATCTCTCGTGTCCGAATGTTGAAGAGGGTGGGATGGGGGTTGGAACCGACCCTGCACTTCTCAGGTGGTATATTAAAGAGGCGAAACATATTCTTGGAGGTATGGCCGTGCTGGCAAAGTTAACACCTAATGTGGGTGATATTTCCTCTCTTGCTGTTATTTCTGAAAAGGCCGGCGCTGATGGGATAACCGCCATTAACACACTTCTTGGGATGGATATTAATTTAGAAACCGGAACCCCGGTTTTTGACAGGGTTGTAGCCGGTTTTTCCGGGCCCGCTATTATGCCTATTGCTTTGAGAGCGGTATGGGAGATAGCAAAGGTCGTGCGGATCCCTGTGATTGGTGTTGGAGGAATATCTTCGATAGAGGATGCAGGAAAATTTTTAGCGGCAGGTGCGGCTGCTGTTCAGGTAGGGACCGCTATATTTTATGATCCGGGGTTGCCGGAGAGGATTGTGGATTCACTTTAGTTTTAGCTCCGTGTTGAATTGTTGGAAGGATTGGTTATGAGCGGTAAAGGGAATATGCCGGAAGTGATAGTGGCTCTCGATGTTGAAGATGGCAGAAAAGCGCTGAAACTTGTGAATGAACTTAAGGGAAAGGTAGGCTTTTTCAAGCTTGGAAGCAGGCTTTTTACGGCTGAAGGCCCG
>JAGHBT010000059.1 GCA_021160845.1 bacterium
CCTTAATGTAACTATGTGATTTATCTTTGAGATAACATCTTCTTTGTCCATATCAGGAGTAATGTATTGATCAACTCCCTCAAGGTATTCGTCTCTAATTATATCTTCCGTTTTATATTCACCAAAGACAATTACATCGTATGAAATAAATTTCTTTTGAAAGCGTTTTACAATCGGCAAATAGCTATTGAATTTACCCGATTGATCAATCACAAACGTAATACCTTCACCAGGTTCTTCCATAGCTAAAACTTCGGAGATGTTTTTGAATTCGTGGTAAGGCATTCTGTGAAGGATAGATTTTTCCTCAAAATATTCTTTGAAATCATTACTTTCGGTAAGAATCCATATTTGTGGTTTCTTTAAAGTCATAACGATTCAATTTACACAAGAAATTTACGGTTTGTCAACAAATTACCTGAAGTAAAAATACAATCTCAAAATATGCGTATAGATTATCCCGGATCGGAATAGACTACACTATTTAAAAAACATTTTTATTAGAAATTTAATACATCACAGTGGTAATTAGATTCTATGCGGCCTTAAGTTTTTGTAAATAGACCCCTTTGTTGTAGCTCCTGGTACTCCCTTGAGTATACGTGCTATTCTACCCTTTAATCTTAATAAGGCCTTTGTATGTATTTGGCATATCCTTGACTCAGACACCTCCATAACCATTCCAATTTCCTTAAGAGTCATTTCTTCGTAATAGTATAAAGTAAGGACGATACTTTCTTTCTCCGGCATATCATTTAAGGTTTCTTTTATTATGTTTAAGAGTTCTTTTTCCTCTAACGCCTTGTATGGATTATTCGCAATTGTCTTTTCATTAGGTAATTCAGAAATTATTGAATACAGCCCCTCACTGTTTGAAGCAATATTTTTATCGAGGCTAACAAGATTGGTCAGTGCTATTTCGTCGATCCACTTGTAATATTCTTCCATTGATATATTTAGTTCTTCGGCTGTTTCAGCATCTGTCGGATTTCGACCAAGCATTGTTTCAAGTTTTGACATTACAGCTCTAGTTCTTTTTTCTTTGTGTCTTATTGATCGTGGGAACCAGTCCTGATTTCTCAATTCATCGAGCATCGCCCCCCTTATCCTTGGAGTAGCGTAAGTCTCAAACTTTATTTTTCTTCCAAAATCATACTTTTCTACAGCCTGAATCAACCCCAGAAGCCCAGCTGCAAAGAGATCATCAAGTTCTATATAGCTTGGTAAAGTAATGGCAATCCTGCCAGCGGAATATTTTACAAGATGCAAGTATTCCATAATCAATTTCTCGCGGATTTTCTTACTTTTTGTCTGTTCAAAATCTTTCCAGAGGCTATCGAAGTCAGTATCTTTATTTTTTTTAGCTCGTTTTAATAAATTCATTAGTCATAATCTTTCGTATTATTTATGCCTTTTGTAATCACAAATTACTTTCAACAAAGCCCAAGGTTATAACATTCCACTCCCATTATCTTTATTAATCAGTATGAGAATCCTTCCATTTAACATGCTGTCAGTTTTTGTTCCCGAGATTGTTCATTGTATAATTTAAGTTTGTTTCTAAGGGTTCTAACGCTTATCCCCAAATCATTTGCAGCCTTTGTCCGATTGTCATTGTATTTTCCAAGTCTCTCAAATATCATTATTTTTTCAGCATCAGCTATTGTACATGAATTCAGAATTTTATCTATTTTCGACGATGTGTTTGTGATATTTTCATCGAAACTAAAATATTCTTCTCCCAGCACATCGTCATCGCATAAAATCACCGCTCTTTCGACAGAGTTCTCAAGTTCCCTAATATTCCCTCTCCAAAATCCTGATTGGAGCTTTCTTATAGCTGCTGCACTTAGTTTCTTCCCTTTTTTTCCGTTTTCCAAACAGTAAATATCAATAAAATGATTTGCTAGTTTCAGAATATCTTCTCTTCTTTCCCTCAGAGGAGGAATCTTCACATTCACAACATTCAATCTGTAATATAAATCCTCCCTGAATTTCCCCTCTTTGATTTCATGTAAAAGATTTTTGTTTGTTGTGGAAATTATCCTCACATCAACGGGGATTGAATCGTTACCTCCAACCCTGTTTATTTCCCTTTCCTGCAATACTCTTAGAAGTTTAGCCTGTATATGTAATGGGATTTCTGCAATTTCATCCAGCAGGAGAGTTCCCTCATTAGCTTGCTCAAATTTGCCAGGGTGCCATTTGTCAGCCGAAGTAAATGAACCCTTCTCATGACCAAACAATTCACTCTCAAGAATTCCCTCCGGGATAGCGGCACAGTTTATTCTTACAAATGGCTTGTTACTTCGGTTACTATGAGCGTGAATCCTTCTGGCAATCAATTCTTTGCCTGTCCCATTCTTTCCCGTAATCAGTATTGTTGCTCTGGTAGGGGCAATTTTGTCAACAGTTTCGAGGATCTCATTCAACTTTGGCGAAGAACCAATTATTTGCTTTTCCCTTGAAACACCCAACCTTCTTCTAAGATTTTTGTTCTCATTAACAAGCTCGGAGTAATTCAAAGCATTTTTCAGTCTCAGCTGTATTTCATCTATAGTAAAAGGCTTTTCAATATAATCGTACGCCCCTATCCTCATAGCTTCGATTGCTTGTTCCACACTCGAATATCCTGTCATCACTATAACTGCTGTATTATCTTTTCTAGATAACACCGTTTTTAGAAGTTCTATCCCTTCATTTTTCGTATTCATCCTTATATCAGTTAGCACAAGATCATATTTCTTATTGTTAATTTTTTGAATTGAATCTGCCTTATCTATCGCAATATCAACATTATAAGAAGAAGATAAAGCGTCACTCAAAAATTCCCTGGTCATTTCTTGATCATCAACTACCAAAATCTTTTTTTTCATTCCGAGCTACCTCCAATTATTTATTCTTATTCAATTATTCTTTACTA
>JAGHBT010000079.1 GCA_021160845.1 bacterium
ACTCAATGCGAGCATAAAACCGTATGAATAAATCTTTATCATTCCAATCTCTATTAATATTGGATGCACTTTCTTCTCCTCATCATTTTCCGCTTACGCTTAACCCTTCCACAAGAACAGACGGTGATCCCAATGACCCCATAAATACCAAATCGTTAGAAATGTATCTAATTCCGGAAAGGATGTCGAGAACATTTCCACTTACTGTCATCTCGCATATTGGACAGTCGTCAGCCCCCAACTTAATGTAATGACCGTTAACACCCACAGAAAAATCCCCCGATATAGAATCCGCCGTATGAATTCCCATAATATCCTGAACATACAACCCTTCGGACAATTCCGACAGGATGTCATCAGGGGTTTTTTCCCCGGGTTCAATATAGAGGTTGGTCGCTCCGGGACGGGGAGTATCCTTAAAGGAAGAACGAAGGGCATTTCCCGCAGGTTTTACATTCATTTTTCTCGCTGTCATAGCTGTATGCAAATACCCCATCAATTCACCTGATTTTATAAGCTCATACCTCCTCCGAGGTACACCCTCATCGTCAAACAGCGAATTGAAACACCCGCCTTCCAGCCCCGGATCATCAACAATGGAAAGAAACTCCGGGCCAACAACTTTATTCAATTTCCCGGAAAGACAAGACATCCCCTTGAGAACAAGCTCCGCGGAAAGTGTGTCTTCGAGAAACCCAAGAATATCAATAAAAGCCATTTGATCAAAGACAATCGGATATCTGCCTCCGGGGACCTTCCTGCTTCCAAGAAGATTCACAGACCTTTCGGCAGCCTTCTTCCCAATAGAGACAAAATTAATGTCGCTTGGGTGGTTAGCCTGCGCCCAGTACCAACCACTGCGCATCTCATCGGATCGACTTGAAATCGCCGATATGAAAGTTGAACAACTCCCTCTTTTTTCCTCTCTAACAAACCCACGGCTGCTGCCAACAGTTATTATACTGTTGGTTTCCGAATATCCGGCTCCCTCCGTATTTACGATCGAACTACTGTAATCAAATACGGATTCCTCCATTTCCCTCAAATCTTCTATCCGTTTATCGATAGCACCCCGGGGTAAATCATTATGACTTAAATTTTCTTCAGTATCTAACGGTTGTAATTCAGCCAGCATATCTTCACCGAGAGGAGTGCTGTTTTCTGCTATAATAGACGCCTCCCCAAACATCTTGTCAAGCGACACGAATGAAAGATCACTTGTAAACGCGTATCCAACCCTGTTTTCTTTCACCAGGCGGATACCTATTCCTCTCTCTCTGTATTTCTCTATAGATTCGGTATTTCCCCTGTGCATTTCAATTTCAATGCCGGTAGAATCCTCCCCATAGACATCGCATTCCACCCCCTCAGCGGATGCGAGATCCAGAATATAATCTATCAGTTTTTTCAAAACACTCCTTTTAATATTCGTAAAACCGCATTCCAAAATTCAATACAACTCCAATAAGGAAAGAACTGACCAACATTGAACTTCCTCCATAACTCATCAGGGGAAGTGGAAGGCCCGTCACGGGAGCAAATCCTATTGTCATCCCTATATTTATCACACAATGAAAAATAAAATAAGCGGATATTCCTACTGCCGCCAGGGAGGCAAATCTGCTTTTTACCCTAATGGCAATAGACAAAATACGATAAATAAGAAGCCCAAAAAAGGCGATTACAACCAAACTTCCAATAAACCCTATTTCCTCCGAGAGTACGGAAAAAACAAAATCAGAATGCCTCTCCGGCAAAAATTCAAGCATCTTCTGTGTCCCCCTCAAAAAACCTTTCCCCACAAGACCACCGGAGCCAATTGCCATTTTGGACTGATAAACCTGCCACCCCATCCCAAGTATATCGGATTCCGGACGAAAAAAGGCAAGTATCCTCTTCTGTTGATATATCTGAAGCCGCCCAATCACCCCCGGAACCATCAACATTACAAACAGGTTCAGCCCAACTAACATGATACTATGAAAAATCCTGTGGCGTCTCCGATAAGCAATTATGAGTATCATCACGAAAAAAACCAGAAGAGAAAAGGGATAAGAAGCGCTATTTATTGAAGACTCACTGTAAACAGTCAGAAAGGCGCTCGCTACGGGAGTAATAAAAAGTAACATTATACCTTCATCGAGTCCCCGCCAGTACAATATCGGAAGTAGCAACGCTGGAAAAACAAGAGCGGTTCCAAGATCGGGCTGCTTAATTATAAAGAGGAACGGCACCGCGATTATTGCTATCGCTACAGAAATAACACGCAAGTGGTTTGGGTCTTTCCCCTTGGAGGCAAGAAACTTCGCCAGCATGAAGATTGCTCCAATTTTCATAAATTCACTCGGTTGAAGTCTCATTCCTCCGATCGAAATCCAGCGGCTCGATCCTCTGGACGGATCAAGGAGCAAAACAATCAGCAACAACGCCAACCCCGTAAAATAAAAAAAATATGATGTTAGTTCATAGTATTTAAAGGGAATAGAAGCAGCCAGTATCAAAACAACAATTCCAAGTAACGCCCATACGGCTTGTCTCTGGAAGAAATGAGATTCATTGGAAACAACGCTTTCCAGCAAATTTTCAGGTATATGCCCTATTGAATAGAGATTCAGCAACCCCACACCCATCAAAACGAGTGTTGTAACCACTAACACCCAATCTATATTCTCAACAAATTTATTGTCCAAGTCTATCCCTTTGTTTATTCATTCCAAATATAATAAACTTATCCGGAATCACCAACCTGCTTACCATCACCTAACGAATGAAAATAGAAGATCATAATTTCCCTGGCGAGCGGCCCAGCTTCAACCCCCCCGTGCCCAGCATTTTCAAGCACTATCGCTATAGCCAGACGAGGAGTTTTAACTGGAGCATACGCTACAAAAACAGCATGATCTTCACCATGAGGATTCTGCGCGGTGCCTGTCTTGCCGGCAGATTTAATCCCGGGAACCCTCGAATATTTGCCGGTTCCTTTAGGATCCGAAATTACCTTTTCCATTGCGTCTCTTATTTTATTCAAGTTCCGTGAATCGATCC
>JAGHBT010000298.1 GCA_021160845.1 bacterium
ATCTAGACCGACAGGTGTGGTTATGAACATATTACCGCCAGTGTAAGTTGCAAAGTTGCGGTCGAATGTGTTGTTAGTTATGTCGCCGCCGATTGAATCCGCGTAGAGGGCTCCGCCAAGCGCGTTCGATTCATTAAGGGAAAAGAGGGAGTTGGAAAAATGGCAGCTTTCTCCCACAAAGTATACCCCTCCACCCGTTGCCGCCGCGCTGTTTTCGGTAATAATAGAATTGTTTATCGTCAACGCTGAATGATCACTATAAATGCCTCCACCCGAGCCACCGCAGTCATTTAGTGTTATAGTATCGCCCGATAGTGTAACCGGAGAAAACTCTGAGTATATTCCTCCTCCCTTCTGGTATCCTGCGCTGGTGCTGATAAAGTTGCCGCTTAAATCGACCGGAGAATAAAAAGCGTAAATACCCCCGCCTTTCTTGTCTCCGCTGTATGCAGGATCGGGCAATGATCCGGTTATTCTGTTGCCGGTTATTGCAGCATCAGCTTGATAGAGAAAGATAGCTCCGCCGCTCTGGGCCTTACTGCCGGACATCTCATTCCCGGATATTAGAACGGAATCTGTGTTCACGCACGCTATGGCGCCACCACCGGAGAAATTGGTGCTGTTTAAATATCCGCAACCGGTAAAGGTGTTGTTTTTAATTATGCAGTAGGGTGCGTTGTAGCACAATACTCCGCCTCCATAGTTGCCTATTTGCGGGGTGGAAAGAGGTGTTCCGGTGCCTCCACTGAGTGCAAACCCCTCGACTCCGCACACCCCCGACGTTATAGAGGAGAACATAATTAGACTTCCGTTCGCGCTTAGTGTGGTAGTATAAGTGGAAGGATCGTTTGTTTCAAAGGCGCTGTCCCATCCCCCGTAGAAATAAACAGCTGTTCCGGTAGATATTTGGTCGTTGTAAGTGTCCCCTGCGACAAATACGGAATCACCGCTGTTAGCCGCGGTTACCGCGTCCGAAATGTCATATGCAGCCCACTCAGGGAGTGAATATGGATAAGTATTACTTCCCGTTGAAGAGACATATCTTCTCGGAAGCCCGGCGATAGTAAAATCCGCGTCACTGTGGTCGTATCCGCCAATAGTGCCTCCGTAGTAAGCAACGACCTTGACGCGGGCTGTTTCGACCGGCCAGTTTGAAACATTCCAGGAATATGATGTGCTGGATCCCGCAAGTGATGTGACTATTGTCTTAGGGAAGCTTACGCCGCTGTCGAGGCTGAGCAGGATGCTTATAGAATCCGGCACTGAGCGGCTTGTCTGCCATGTGATTTGATACCCTGTTCCCACATCCAGTGTTTCAGCTCCATTGGGAGTATCTAAGTGAACATAAACATTACTTGGAATGTAATCGATTGTGTATGTGCCGCTTCCGATACTGCATACGCCGTATTGAATTCGGCCGAAGCCTTCATCCCCCCAGCTTGTACCCCAACTGTTCTTTATTATCCATGCCCCATTCCCCGTTCAACCATTGTCATCCCACCCTACAATTAAAACCGCATGGTTGGGACCGTCAGGATAGTCCGCATTGTAGCAGCCGGAGGTATAGCTGGCAAAGTTATCATGCGCGAAGATCGAAGTATATACGGGACCGTCGGTATAAATTGCCGTTTTAATCGCGTATGGTGTATTTGAAACATATGAGTAACCGGACATTTTCGCGAGAGATTCACAAGATGTCTGGGTGCAAGGATGAGGGCTGCTGGCAAGATAGGGTACGCATGATTCAGCTACCGCTCCGTAATCCATAAACACACTGTAGGCAGCCACACAATTTCCTCCACTGCATCCCTGGCCCCAGGGGTTACAGTCCATAACCGCCTGTTCTGAATAATCCTCTATACGTCCGTCATAGATATATGTGTGTGCTTCCATCTGTGCCGTAGCCGCGAAGGCCCAGCAGCCTCCGCAGGAAGCTTGATTTCTCGCAGGGGTTGTTCCGTTCTGGTATCTCCAGTCAAAGGAGGTTGGAAGAGCTACAGGTCCCGACGGGGAGTAGAGAGAGATTCTTTTATTTAAATCGTCAGGGATAGGTAACAGACCCATTCGCTTCTGCATTTCTTCATGAGAAAGACCCGACAAGTCGGTTTTGCCGGCTGTCCAGTGCCAGCCATTCTCTTTTATTTCCCGGTTAATACGGGCTATTTTCTGATCCACGGTTTCTTCCGCTCCCGCGAGGGTGGAAAACAGAAAAATAGCTAATATGCTTGTTATCAGATAAGTACATAAAATCTTATAGGCTCTCATAAATAACTTGGCTCCTTTGCTGCTGGTTCGTACTGCCGCCACCCTTTTTTTAGACAAAACTTTTTACCAAAGCGCTTCGTGCAAAGATCATACCCATAGTTCATCCCGCACTTGCGGAGGCTTTTATGGCTTTCAATCCTTCTTTTGGTTGCAAGCAGGACTACGGCCAGTGAATTTAGCTAAAAAAACTAATGTCAACAATATAGTATTATAACTTATTCGCTAAGATTCATCAAGGCGATGGGTGAAATAATGTAATAAGTAAGTTCTTAACGGTGATTGAAATATATTTCCCCATCCCATTTATGAGTTGATAAATCTTTTAATTTGAGTATATTCCACGCACAATAGAAAGGAGGATGGATTATGAAAGAAGAAGTAGAAAAGGTGATAGAATCAATAAGGCCTAATCTGCAACTCGACGGCGGAGATATTGAGCTTGTGAGTGTCGAAGATGGTGTAGTAAAAGTAAGGCTTAAAGGCGCTTGCGCGGGATGTCCGATGTCTCAAATGACACTGGCGATGGGTGTTGAAAGAGCCTTAAAAGAACAGATTCCAGGGGTTACAAAAGTAGAATCCGTTTGATTTTTATATAGTCTATAGCCGCGTTAGGCGTCTAGATGTTTGTGATCGGAGTTGATAAACTCTGGCTCACAACACAATTGTCAATATGTAATACTTGCTTTCGGCGAGGCTTTGTGTGGCGACTAAGCTGCTTGTCGTTCAATCGGTTACACCTGAAAAATCCTTAATATTCGTTGTGGTCCTCGAAAAATCAGAAACAAATGATCGGAAGTGTCATGTTTTTTGCTGTAAAGTAGACGCTGAAGTGGTTTTATTTTGTCTTTCCTTTGAAGGAGTGCATGATGCGAGGCACAGGCGGAATAATTTTGAAGTTTGCGAATTTTGCGAGGAAAAGAAAAAGTGGCAAAAAATCTATTCTTAGAAAACTTGGAATGGGTGGCGTTACTTTATTGGAGCTCTTTATCGTAATTGAAATAATCGGATTCCTTGCCACGATTCTCATTTCCAACTTTTACCGTTCGAAGAAAGCGGCAGAAGTAGCTGTATATGTTCAGAATGTGAAAAATGTGCAGACAGCGTTAGCCTCGTATTACGCGATGGAGCAAAAATTCCCCGCCACACTTAATACGATTTGGCTTCAGTTTTACGGGGGTCGCGTTTTGAATAAGCTTCAATATATTGGGGGAACAACAGCCGGTAATCAAGCGGGGTGGAGTTTTTTCGCCAGTAACAGCGTGGATATTAAATTCAGCGGGCCTACAAGCGATCAATATGCACTGAGAAGTACAGAAAACCTTCTTCCATACGCCAGGTATGTATATGGTGATCCGAACACCTTTTCAAAAATTGTTCATTAATTCTATCCGCACCCGTATCTGAACCCTCCCGTGTGATTTCTCGATAATTTCACCTTTGCGCAATACAGGGTTTCTACGATTTGCACGATTCTAATCAGTGATAACATTATTTTTCTATTTGTCTATGCCCCCTTGCGTTTGCCGCGTTTGACCGGGAGATATTTGAATACACAAATTTTCTTTAATGGTGTAGGATAGTTTCAGGGAAAGAGATGTTGATATGTAGAGAGGCTGATAATTATGAATGAACAAGATTTCAGCCCTGTTTTTGATGGGCACTGCGATACTGCCACGCGAATTTTTACAGATAGCAAATTCGATTTGGGAAAGAGAAATACTGAAGGGCACATCGATATCCCCCGCATGAAAGAGGGTGGACTTAATGCTCAGATATTCGCGGTGTATACCGATCCGAATTATAAGGATAATTTGTGGGAAGAGATAACATTTGAGACGATACAGGCTTTTAGAAAGGCAGTTGAAGCCAATAAGAAAGAAATTGGGCTTGCTCTAAGCGGTAATGATATACGGAGGATTCTAAATGAGGGTAGAATCGCCGCGATGATTGGTGTTGAGGGTGGACATGTGGTTTCATCCCTGGAAGTCCTGGGAAAATTGTACAGGTGGGGAATGAGGTGTTTAACAATAACATGGAAAAATACGAATTCTATGGCCGATTCCTCGGAAGACATAGAGCGATGGGGTGGTTTGAGCGATTTCGGGCGAGAGGTTATAGCGGAAATGGACAGGTTGGGGATAATAATAGATTGTTCTCACGCTTCGCGCGGGACATTTTTTGAAATACTGGACCTTTCGATTAATCCTGTTATTCTTTCTCATTCCTGCATGAGGGCGATTTGTAACATTCCCAGG
>JAGHBT010000102.1 GCA_021160845.1 bacterium
GGTTTAGGAAACCGGTGCTCTATCCACCTGAGCTACGGGGGCATAAAGAGTTATAGTATTGTAATGTTTTAAGAAAGCAATGACAACTAAAATTGCTCAGTAGCTAACAAGCGAAAATACAGATTTCCCGTCAAGTCTTTTTCTGCCATTTAGACCGGTAAGCTCAATCAAGAAACATAGCTCTTCCACCTTTCCCCCGAGCTCCTCGATCATTTTACATGAAGCTTCCACTGTCCCTCCTGTCGCAAGCAAGTCATCTATAATTAGCACCCTATCCCCTTCTTTAATTGAATCGACATGCATCTCGAGGCTTTCTTTCGCATATTCAAGTGAATAGCTTTTATTGATTTTCTTCGAGGGTAATTTCCCTTCTTTTCTAATTAATATTAACCCTATTTTCAATTTGTAGGCCAACACAGAGGCGAAAATAAAACCCCTTGATTCTATAGCGGCAATTTTATCTATTTCCCAACCTGAATATCTATCATAAATCTTGTCGCATACCTCACTGAAGATATCCGGAGAAAGAAGTAATGGAGTAATATCCCGGTACAGAACCCCTTTTATCGGGAAATCTGCTATATTTCGGATTACTTTTTTGATCCCGTCACTCATATACTATTCCCCTCCTGTTATTCTTCTTCTAGATCGATTAAGAGTTTTAGTTTACGTAGTGCCCTTCTCTCAATTTGTCTTACCCGCTCCCTTGAGACATTTATCGTCTTTCCAATACTTTCTAATGTGTGTGTCTCTCCATCCATAAAACCATATCTAATCTTCAATATGTATTGTTCTCTATCCGAAAGTCTTTCAATAAGTCTCGCAAATTCTTCGTTCTCTAGTTGACGTAAAATGATTGTTTCAGGATTTACATAACCTTCAACTTGAAAATTGTCCGCTAGCTGATTATACATATCAATGCTGTTTGACATATCAAGGGCTTTTACATTCCTGATAAGTTCTTCAAGCATTCTAAATTTCTTTCTAGAGATTCCAAGTTGTTTGATTTGTTCATCGACGTTCAGATTATTTTTTTTGTTTTTTAACTCGAAGTATCGGCTGATTAATCTGAATATGTGAATGGGTATTCTGATCGTGCGAGAATAATTTGAGACCGCTCTGGAAATTGACTGTCTTATCCACCATGACGAATAGGTACTGAAACGAAATCCCCGTTCCGGATCAAAACGATCAACCGCTTTTATAAGCCCCATGTTTCCCTCTTCGATAAGATCAAGGAAGGAAATATTAGGTGTTGTGTAAGATTTAGCAATACTTATTACCAATCTCAGATTACACATAATAAGTTTTCTTTTAGCCTCCTCATCACCTTCCAGAACCTTCCTTGCTAAGGCAATCTCTTCTTCTTTTGAAAGCCGCGGGTATTTGCTTACCTCTAGGAAATACCTTTTTTGGAAGTTCTCCATTTCTTTTGCGTTTCTCATAAATTTACCCGTAAAACGCTTTCTCTCTAATTGTTAATATATAAGATCGGATTCACAGCTTTACCTGCTTTCCGAATTTCAAAATGTAAATGTGCCCCCGTCGATTTTCCGCTACTTCCAGCATTTCCTATTGTTTCCCCTCTTTTTACATAATTTCCCTTTCCACACACTATTGAAGAAAGGTGAGCGTATACCGTGTGAATCCGTTTGCCATGTTCAATAATTACAATCTTTCCATATCCGCTTTTCCTACCCGCGAAAACGACCTTACCTTGAGCCGAAGCAATAATTGGTTCGCCCTCTTTTGTATCAATGTCGACTCCTGAATGAAACTCCTTAAAGTTATATTTCGGGTCATTTCTAATTCCAAAACCACTTGTAATCCTATAACCGCGATAGTTCTTAACCGGAGGAAAAAACTTTATGTCAATTTTAACTTTTGATGATTCTTTTTTTGGAACTCGCTCGTAATCCCTTACCCTACCTGGCTTACCATGGTAAATAGGAGTTTCAGAACATGCTGAATACAGAAACATACCTGTGGTTATCAGAAAAATTATCTTTATTGAACGTTTGTTAAACATATTTATTCACGCAACATTACTTTCTTAGTAATGCCACATATTCTGATTGAAACACACAACACTGTGTATCCATTCAATCATCATAAATGGTCGGGGCGACTGGATTTGAACCAGCGACCTCCTACTCCCGAAGCAGGCGCGCTACCGAACTGCGCTACGCCCCGATTCCATTTTCTAATCATATCAATTTTAATTTAGTAACTCAAACAAATTCATCGATAAACCTGTAATTTGTGTCAAAAGTTAAATGCCCCAGAAAGAAATAGCCCCAAGGCTAGCAAGTGTTACGATAGATCCGGATATTAAGATTCCTGCTAATATAGCCGGAACAGCATGTTTCAAATGAATCTTAAACAGAAAAGCGGCTACACAACCTGTCCACGCACCTGTTATGGGAAGAGGTATCGCCACAAATAGAATAAGGCCGATAGTTTCAAACCTCTCTATTAATTTACTTTTTCTCCTCGTTCGGTCAAATAGCCATGTAAAGAAACGATCGAAGGATTTATAACGACTCATAAGCCATTCTGAAACCACTCCAAGAAAAAGTAATATGGGAATAACAGGAAGAAAATTACCGGCTACAGCGATAATATAGGCTTTCTGCCAAGTCATCCCAACTGTAAGCAAAGCATAGGGAATAGCTCCGCGCAATTCCGAGACCGGAAGCGCCGCGATAAAGAAAACAATAACTTCCACTGGGGTCTTACTAATTGTAAGAAATACAGGGTACAATTTTTGACTCTCATTTCTAGTTTTCCTATAGATATTCAAGCATCTGTTTTACTTATTTACTTAATAATCAATTTTGACGCCTTATCAAAACTAATATTTAAAATTCCAATTTTCCAATTCTGTTATTTTTTCATAATCGGTCATTGAGATAGACATTGGAGTAACCGAAACAAACCCTGACTTAACCGCGTGGAAATCCGTTTTTTCTTCATCCTTCCAGCCTGGCTTTCCTCCACCTATCCAATAGTAATTATTGCCCCTCGGATCCTTTTTAGTAACTATCATATCATTATAAACTCTCGAACCAAGCCTGGTTATTTCAATCCCTTTTAATTTATTATCTTTCGGCGATGGAATATTGACATTAAGAAGAATTTTCCTGTCTGAGGACTGCTGTACGATCTTTCTCACAAGAGAAGCTGAAATTTTGGAAGCTTCACCGAATTCCCTACTATCCCTGGGTGTTACAGAAACCGCCATAGAATCTATCCCCAGAATATAGCCCTCTATAGCCGCGGCGACTGTACCTGAATAGATTACATCTTCTCCCATATTAGGTCCGTGATTAATACCCGACACAACAATATCCGGTCTGGTGTCCATTAAACCGTATACAGCCATAATAACACAGTCAGCCGGAGAACCGGTTACGCTGAACCACGAATCCCCATATTCATGTACTCTGAGTGGCTTATTGAGTGTAATCGAATGGCTGGAAGCGCTTTGTTCAAACTCAGGAGCAATTACAGTAACATTCCCTATATTCTTCAGAACATCAACAAGGGCTTTGAGTCCTGATGCTCTTATCCCGTCATCATTTGTGACAAGAATATTTATTTTATCATTCATTTATCATCACTTCCGATTACCGGAAAGTTTCTTGCTCATTTTACTAATGTTTCTTTTTACTCTGTAAACTTTCTTTCTTTATTCTCGGGCATAAAGTACAGAGCATATAATCTACCAGAAAAGGCTTCTTATAACTAGAAATAAAAATCTGAATGTATCAACAAATGGATTCATTTTGCTTTTTTCGTTGGAATAAATTGCTCTGATCGGAATAGAACATATTTTTGCCCTTTCTTTTCCGGCTCTTAGGAGAATTTCGCTCTCCGTATCGAAGTGATTGCTCTTCAGAATCATGTTTGAAAGAAATGATGTACGGATAAGCCTGTATCCCGACTGACTGTCCGGTATCTTAAATCTCGTTAAACGGCTGATAACCCAGGAAGTGGTTTTATTAGAGAATTTTCGGGCCAGTGGCATTCCTGACGTATTGTTCATCCTGTTTCCGATTATTATGTCGGCGTCTGATTCATTGAATTTGTCGATAAATGCTGGAATATAGTGAGGATCGTGCTGACCATCAGCATCAAGAGTAATCACAGCAGACAGACCATTCAAATCTTTGATCCTGCCTAACCCTGTAATTATTGCCCTCCCCTTTCCATAATTTTTTTCATGTTTAATTACTTCCACTCCCAGCTCTACAGCCTTATCCGTGGTATTGTCTTCTGACCCATCGTCAATAACAAAAATATTTTTGCCTAGAATATAATTCTTTATGTCTACAAGAACTGAACAGATTCTTTCAGCCTCATTATACGCGGGTACGATTACAGCAATATTCTCATAC
>JAGHBT010000248.1 GCA_021160845.1 bacterium
GTCGTGGATATATATAATGTATCAAGCGATGCAAAAGAGGGTATGCAAACTGCCGATCATTGGAAATATCGCGAGCAGCAATATTTATGAGAATTAGAATGGTTCAGGCTTGTTGATAATTTGCAAGATTTGACAATGATGTTTGAATAATGGTAAGGCGCGGTTTTTTTAATCTGTAGATAATCGGGCCGGTACGTGAAAAGGTAGTTGCTGTGGAGGGTGAATAATGCGACTTGGTGAATTTTTTTTGAAATCTGTAAACGCGGGAACATTACTATTAGATGGAGGGGCTATGTTCGGAGTTGTACCTAAGGTCCTATGGAACAAAACTAATCCGGCGGATGAGAATAATCGTATAGATATGTATATGAGAACACTCTATATCGAGGGGAAGGGACGGAAGGTAGTAATTGACAGCGGCGCCGGCACAAAACTTGGTGATAAAATGATTAGAAACTACGGTATCGAGTGTGAAGAGTTCGGATCTGTTCTAACCTCAAAGGGGATAGATCCTGAGTCTGTCACCGATGTTATCTCCACACATCTTCACTTCGATCACGCCGGGGGATTAACCTATTATGGAGCTGATGGAGGGCTTAAACTCACATTTCCCAGGGCTCGGCACTATATCCAGAAGAAGCAGTGGGAAGCGGCATTTCATCCCAATGAAAAAGATAGAGCGAGTTTCTTTGAAGAAAATTATTTGCCCGTTCAGAGCGAAGGTAACCTTACCCTCGTCGAAGGTGAAAAGGAGATAATCCCGGGCATTACGGTTATCCCTACCGAGGGACATACTCCCGGGCATCAGATAGTCCTCGTTGAGACTTCTGAGAGTAATTTGCTGTATTGTGGCGACCTTATTCCACTTGCCTCTCACATTAATCTTCCCTTTATAATGGCTTATGATCATTTTCCTCTCAGTACCTTAAGAGAGAAGAAGGAAATGCTCGGCAGGGCAGCCGCAGATGGATGGATTCTTTTCTTTGAGCATGATCCTGTTATCGCGGCATGCAAAGTGAAAAGAAACGAGAAAGGAAGATTTGAGATTTCCAGTCAGGTTGATATGGAGTAGAGCCTAGTGGATGATTCTGGATTGATGTTTAAGACTGCCACTGGCGATACGGAGGCATTCCGTGAACTTGTCGAGCGTTATCAAAAATCTATGTTTAACTTCTTTCTGCGCGCGACAGCGAATCCGGAAGATGCTGAGGATCTTACACAAACACTCTTTTTAAATCTTTTTAAGAGTTCTAATAAATACCGTAAAACATCTTCTTTTAAGACATATATTTATAGAATTGCTTCCAATCTGGCTATTAGCTTCGCAAGGAAGAAGAAAGGCAAGACTATAGTTCCCATAGATAATGATGGCCAGCTCAACAATAGTTCATTTAAACTGTCCCTGCTAAAAAATCCATCTTTAAGCCTTGAAGCTGGAGAACTTGAAAATAAATTGAAAACCGCGCTCTCAAAATTGCCTCCCGACCTTTCAACGGCGATTGAGCTGAGAGTTAAACAGGGGTTTTCATACAGTGAAATCGCGGAGGTGATGCACAAAAGTATTTCGGCGGTTGAATCGATGATATTTCGGGCGAGAAAAATTCTTGTAGTTGAACTGGAGGATTTCCTCGATTACAGGAATGATTAAAAAATCGGGATTTCTTGCAAGTTTTTATTCAATCTTGCGTTTGTACTATATAGAAGGAGTAAATTGTGGAATGCAAAAAGTATCATAAACTGATTTCCAGAGAGATCGACAATGAAATCTCTGAATATGAAAGAGAGTCACTGAAGCTGCATCTTAGTCAATGTCTGAAATGCCGGCAGTTTAAGTTTTCTCTTCTTTCTGTTTCAGACATTCATGCGGGGATTAAAGATGTTGAACCGCCATCTACTATTCTTAGCGGAATTATGTCAGGGATTCATGAGAAAAATGATGATTGGGCACTCGCCGGTTGGGCAAAGTTCGCGGTATCAGTTGCCGCGGTTTTCGTTATGCTTGTTGGAGCGGGTGTTGGAAATTTTCTCGCTGAGAAATCAGCGGTCGATGTAAATCCTGTGGAGGACAACATTTTCCATGTAGAGTATCTTGGAAATTATCCACCTGGTTCCGTGGGGTATCTTGTAGCGGCAGCGATGGAGGGAGACAAAAATGAAGGGAAGTAAACTTACCGTTCTTGTCATTCTTTCACTCGCTTTCAATGTGGCTGTTCTTGCCGTGTTCGGTTTTTTTCTGCTGCACCGAGATGCCGATGAACCGGAAGCTGATTTGCATGCGTACAGGCTCTGTCCCGGCCCACGCGTGTGCAGGCACTTTGCGGGAAGGTTCGGGCTTAATTCCGGAAGAGCCGACAGCTTTGTCACTGAAATGAATAAATTTGGTGGCGAAGAAAAGAAAATAGAGGATAGGATAACGGAAAAGAGATTTGAACTTATGCAACTTTTGCATGAATCACAACCGGATGAAAATGCTCTAATGAAGATTGTTGATGAAATTTCAGGTCTTCAGGGTGAATTAGAGAAAATTCTGGTAAGCAGGCTTCTTCGTGTGAATTCACTTCTCAGTAAAACTGAGAGGGCCAAATTTCACAAGATGTTATTACACAGGATGGGAATGCGAAGAGGACCAGAAACCTTTTTGCCAACGCATCCTAAATCTCGAAAGAAGGAGGAAAAAAGTGAAGACTATTAAATTCTTTTTGCTCGCCATGGCATTAATGGTATTTGTTATTTCGCCCCTTAAGGTGGAGGGATATAGTGGTAGCAATAGAAATCCTGCGAAGCAGAAACCCTGTGTAATAATGGGGTTAGACAGTGAACATGCAGATGAGCTTCAGAAATTAAAACTGAAAAATGAGCAGAACGTGATTGATCTTAAGGCAAAGATCAAGAAAATACATCTTAAGATGAAGATGGAATTACTGAATGATAATCCTAATGTCAAAAGTCTGGAAGAACTTGCTGACAAATTGGCATTGGCGAAGGGTGAGCTCCACAAGAACAAAATAAGGTTCCTGTTTGAGGCGAAAAAGGTTTTGCCTGAGAAAGAGTGGAAGCTCTTTCTGAAAAGGCATATGAATATGGGGTGTGGAATGGGAGATTGTAGTAACCATGGGATGAATGGTGGAGGGTGGGGTTCTATGAAGAACCGTTGCGGTCATTCTATGGGCAGCAAGAATCATAATGGACGCATGGGCGTCGCGAGAAAGGGATGCAAATCCGAATCAACTCGCAAATGCCTCAGTGGAACAAGCTTGTAAGAGGTAATTGCCCGGAAGGCGGATGCAAGTATAATTTTTTTCACTTTAGGGGGAGAGTGTTTCTCCCCCTTTTGCTCAGTATAATTA
>JAGHBT010000276.1 GCA_021160845.1 bacterium
AAAGAAACTCGAGAAAAAGAGGAAACTGTCCATGGAAAACCCAACAACCAAAATCCATAACGGACATAAAAAAAGAGACCCTTGGGTCTCAAACAATAATGCCGAGGGCGGGACTTGAACCCGCACAAGCTTACGCTCACCACCCCCTTAAAGTGGCGTGTCTACCAATTCCACCACCTCGGCAATTATATAATCTTTGTTATTCGGAAGGTTGGTCTTTTACATTTCCTTCCGTGTCTTTTCCTTCAGTAGTTTCAGGTATCTCGCCGAGAACATCATCAATTTTTTTCTGTTCTTCGGAAACGATCGTTCCCCATTCATCCCGCTTTGCCGCGTTTCTTAAAACACTCCTTTGTGCCTTCCCACCTCTTCCAGCCGAAAGAAAAGCCAACGAGAGTGAAGTAACCATAAAAATTACAGCCAGATAAGTAGTTGCCCTACTTAGGAAAGACGCGGTTTCACGACCACCCATAACTGCCTGGCTACCCATTCCGCCAAAGGCTCCCGAGAGTCCGCCCCCCTTGCTCGATTGCATAAGCACGGCAATAGTAAGCAATACGCAAGCTATTACATGAATTGCAATAAATATACTAAACAACATTATCCACCAACTTTCTCACAAAGGTAGTTTAATCAAAAAGTTGGTCTCCGTCAATCAAATTATCACCCAAATGGAAAAGAAAGCATTCAGTATACAGTCACTTAGCAGACGCGTAAATAATTTTAAGAAATGAATCCGCTTTGAGAGCGGCCCCTCCTACGAGGGCTCCATCAATATCCGGCTCATTGAGCAATTGCGCGGCATTTCCCGCTTTAACGCTTCCCCCGTACATTATAATCATCCGCTGTGATATCTCGCTTCCAAAAATACTCTTGATCACATCTCTTATAAGTGAATGCATATTCGCGGCATCAGAGGCAGTGGCAGTCTTTCCAGTCCCTATCGCCCACACAGGTTCATAGGCAATTGTTACTCTTGAGATTTCATCTCCACCAAGTCCGTTCAGTACATCTTTTAGCTGTTTTTCTACTACCTCGCCAGCTTTGCCCGCTTCTCTTTGCTCCAACAACTCACCAACACAAAACAACGGAAAGAGTCCATATTCCAGGGCGATTCTCAATTTCTTTGATAGAAAAACCGAATCCTCACCAAAGATATTCCTTCTTTCGGAATGTCCAACGAGGACATATTGACAACCCAGATTTTTTAGCATCTCCGCGGAAATTTCGCCTGTAAACGCACCATCACGCTCAGAATACAGATTCTGCCCGCCAACGGATATCGCTGACCCTTTGACAACATCAATAACAGAGGAAATAGTTGTAAAAGTCGGGAATAAAATAACCTCACAACCAATATCCCTTCCCCTAAGCCCGTCCAGAATCTCACTTGCAAGCCGGGCGCCTTCCATGTGATTTTTGTTCATTTTCCAATTCCCGGCTACAATATTCTTCCTCATAGAATTACCCCTTAACAAATTAACCACATACTAATCATAGTCATCAATTTACACAAATCGTCTAATTATCCTTCTTTTCCAGCACATCTACAGCAGGGAGCTTGCCCCCTTCCAGAAATTTAAGCGACGCGCCTCCGCCTGTTGAAATATGAAAAATCTTCTCCGAGAGATGTATCCCGTTCAAGGCTGAAACGCTATCTCCACCACCTACAATAGTCTTGGCGCCGGATCCGGTTATTTCAGCTATCTTCCTGGCAATCTCGTTAGTCCCGGTAGCAAAATTCTCTAACTCGAATACGCCCATGGGACCGTTCCATAAAACCGTACGTGCTTTATCCAGCTCTTTCGAAAATAAATCGATAGATTTCTCGCCAATATCCACACCGATCCATCCCTCGGGAATATCACCTGTAGATACAAGCTTCATTTCGCTATCTTCATTGATCTCCCTCGCTATGATACAATCCACCGGCAAAAATATCTTCTTCTCCCGCGCCTTTCTGTCTTTATCCATAAGTTCTTTGCAAACCGGGAGAAATTGTTCGTCTACAAGAGAATCCCCAATCTCGAGACCAGCCGATTTCAAAAAGGTGAAGGCCATCCCTCCTCCGATAATAATGCGATCTACACGATCAATCAAATTACTTACAAGACGAATCTTGCTCGAGACTTTTGCTCCACCTAGTACTGCCACAAAAGGAGAAACGGGGTTATCAAGAATCTCTCCAAGAACAGTAAGTTCTTTTTCAAGGAGAAACCCGGCTACTCTTCTTTCAAAATTCAGGGGGACCGCTTCAGTAGACGCATGCGCCCGATGCGCAGTACCAAAAGCATCATTGACATAGACATCACCCCAGCGGGAAAGCTGCTTCGCGAACAAAGGATTATTATCTTCTTCCTCCTTATAGAATCTCAAATTTTCCAATAAAAGCATTTCCCCGGATTCCAGGTTGGAAATCTTTTCCTCCACCGAATCCCCGATACAATCCTCTACAAATTTTACCGGATGATCTGTAAGCTCACCTAGCCTGTAAGCCACAACTTTAAGACTCATCGAAGGGATTTTCTCCCCCCCCGGTCTGTCGAGATGGGACATTAAAACCAGTGACGCTCCATTATCAAGAATATATTCAATGCTCGGGAGGGCCAACTTAATTCTCGTGTCATCGGTAATGTCCCCAGCCCTTGAAAGGGGAACATTGAAATCCACCCTCATAAGCACTCTTTTCCCTTGCAGATCCAAATCTACCAGCGTCTTACGATCCAAACTATTTCCTCCATACATTCTTTAATTATTTCTTCGCGATCAAGCTCATCATGTCAACCATTCGCATAGCGTACCCATACTCATTATCGTACCAGGAAAGCACCTTAAATACCTTCGGGGTAATACTCATAGTAACCCCTGGATCAAAGATCGACGAATGAGGGTTACCGACGATATCGGCTGATACAATGGGATCCTCACAATATTCAAGTATACCTTTCAGTGAACCCGCGGCTGCCACCTTCATAGCATTGTTTATTTCCTCAATTGTTGTTTTTTTCTTAAGTGTTACCGTCAGGTCAACAAGGGAACCGTCCGCCGTTGGAACACGTACGGCCATACCATCCAGCTTCCCTTTAAGTTCCGGCATTACAACCCCAACAGCCTCTGCCGCACCCGTAGTTGTCGGAATCATGTTGACTGCACAGGACCGCGCTCTACGAAGATCCTTGTGAGGCGCGTCCAGCACATTCTGATCGCTGGTATAAGAATGAATAGTAGTCATCAATCCATTTGATATACCAAAACGCTTGTTCAATACCATGACCACGGGAGCCAGACAATTCGTAGTGCATGAAGCCGTTGAAATTACATGGTGTTTGCTCTTTCTGTAAGATTTGTGATTTACTCCCATTACAATCATGATATCAGCGTCTTTAGAAGGAGCTGAAATAATAACCTTCTTTGCTCCCGCCTTAAGGTGTTTGGCAGCATCTTCCCTCTTTCTAAAGAAGCCGGTCGATTCAATAACTACATCGATCCCATGTTTCTTCCAAGGCAGATTGGCGGGATCTTTTTCTGAATAAACCTTAAACTTTTTAGTTCCAGCCTTAATATGTCCGGATTTAAGAACCTTTACATCACCGGGGAATTTCCCGTGCATAGAATCGTACTTCAGAAGGTGCGCTAGAGTTTCAACGCTTGTAAGGTCATTAACAGCAACAAGATTAAAACGCTTATCATTTGCCAGCCCGCGCATGACAAACCTGCCGATTCTACCAAAACCGTTTATAGCTACATTTATTGCCATAGTTCTCCTCCTTGGATTAAAATAATATCCTACCTTACCTTGTTTTCGCTACCAAACAATCGGATCTTTGCCTTTACAACCCCAATGATAGCATCTCTTCCCGCGCCCAGATACTTTCTGGGATCAAAACCCTTGGGATCTTCAGAAAACTTTTTCCTTATAAAAGCTGTAAAAGCAATCCGCATGTCCGTATCTATATTGACCTTGCTTATCCCTCTTCTTACAGCCTCTTTTATAGCATCATCGGGAACACCCCTGGCGTCCCCTATACCAGCCCCGAAGCTATTGGCAATTTCCACATGCTCCCTGTTAACTCCGGACGCTCCATGAAGAACCAGGGGAATTGACACCTTTGAAGCAATCTCGCTCAATCTATCCATCCCTAATCTGGGCTCACTTTTAAATTTATAGGCGCCGTGAGAAGTACCAACTGCCACGGCAAGTGAGTCGACGCCTGTTCTTTCGACAAATTGAACAGCCTCATCGGGATCCGTAAATTTAGCGTCTTGCTCAGAAACGGAAACATTATCCTCTACCCCTGCCAGTTTGCCTAGTTCCCCCTCAACTGAAACTCCATGGGAAGCGGCTTTTTTAACTACCTCGCGTGTAACCGCGATATTTTCTTCAAACGGCAAGGGTGAGCCGTCAATCATCACTGATGTAAACCCATTTTCAATGCACCGTTCTATTACATCCATGTCTTTCCCGTGATCAAGATGCAGGGAAAATCTCGCGTTTTCCCTCTCCGCGGCAATTCTTACCATCGAAACCAGATTTTCAAAACCAGCGTATTTTATCGCGCCTTCCGAAACCGCTAATATCACCGGACTATTTAACTCTCCGGCAGCTTCCGCTATAGCCTGGATGAATTCCATATTGTTAATATTGAAAGCGCCAACGGCGTATTTCCCTTTCTTGGCGGCATCAAGAAGCTCTTTGTTTGTTACAAGCATATGCTCCCCCTTTCTGCAAAATTCTCACCTACAATAATATGCTGCTCTATTAATTCAGCAAACCTTAAATTTACTCCATCGTAAAAGAACCGTTAAAATTAAAGGAACAACACCTTTCTACAAACTATTCCATGTATAATTCAGAAGTATTGAAACACAACCACTAATTATCTTCAACAAATTATTTAATCTGATACTAAATCTTTTTTAAGCGAACCCGACAATCGATTCACACCTCTCAATGATACTCCGGCGGAAAGTAGAATTATGTTTGGAGCTCCTTCTCTTTTCAGAATCCTTATACATTCACCTGCCGTTTTCCCAGTAGTGACTAAATCGTCAACCAACACAATATCTTTAACATTGAATTTATTAATATCTATTACATCAAAAGCATCAAGAACATTCTCACCGCGATCAGAGGCATCAAGGCTGGATTGACTTTTCGTATTCCTCACTCTTATGAGAAGATCGGCGGTGAAACGGCAGCGTAATTCCGTACTTACATAAGAAGCCAGAAGAGAGGCCTGATTGTAACCACGCTGATTCTTCCTTGATTTATGCAACGGAACCGGTACAACCAGCATTCTAGCCCACATTGAATCACTATAATGGCAAAGATAACTTTTAAGCGATTTTGCCATCCACCACACAAGTGGTTTCGCGGCGGATTTTCCACCAGAAAATTTTAGATACCTTATTACCTTGAGAAGTGTTTCATTCGTGCTAAAGGGAGCAATTACCGGAACATCATCTATTACGGCTATTGGATAATCCAAAAGGGGACACAACTTCAGCCAACAGTCAGCGCACAATACCCCCGCGGGTAATGATATCCCTCCTATTGTTTTAAACTGAAATCGATTTTGAAGAAATGTAATGGTCTCTTCCGGCCATCCTTCGGGGACAGAGACCGGGGGAAGTCCGTCCGGCTCATAGAGCGAAACATTACAAACCAAACACCTGTTTATGAAAAGAAAAGATATAACAAAAGAAAAGAAACCCTTTAAAAACCCCAAGACCCCACACATCCCATCCCCACCTTTACCAAAGATTGAAAGTTTAGAATC
>JAGHBT010000317.1 GCA_021160845.1 bacterium
ATAAAATACTTTCAATATTTATAAATCAATTTTTCCTTATCGGCGTTTATCAGGAAATGCCCCGCGTCGGATTCCGGGTTGAGTTTGGAGTCAAACCCGAGGAGCCTCATTTTCCGGCACAGCCTGCCGAGCATTCCGTCGAAGAGAAAAGTATGAGATTCGTTCATCCTTTTAATACATCCTTTTTTACTTGACACTTTATCATAAAATCTGGAATATGGGAAATAATAGACAAAGGAAATGGGAATTGGTTGGGATTAACGAGTAGACGGAGGTGAAAAGTCCGGAAGGAGTTAGTGCCGGATTGGGATAATGTCAGAGAATTTTACCGGATGTTTAAAGTGTGAAAAAGGAATTCTACTTCCTCTTTCAGATTACGGAAGAGATGGCGCTCCTATCATGTATAAAGCCTGGGTTTGCAATAACCCCGAGTGCGGCTTTAATATAAGGATAGACAACGGGGAAATCAGTATCGGAAGAGAATTGGGAACATCAAATAAGTAAAGATTTTGGGATTTATTGCCCCGAGAGGGGGCTATACGGCTCCCTCTTTGATATAGTGCGGTAATATAATTCTACTTACTTTTTCCCGATGCAATTTTCGTTTCTAACAGGTATATTCCTAGAAAAAGAACCAGTATTGACAGGACAACCCAGCTTCCCGAGGGCGATGATATTGTACCGGTCTCAATATCGTTCACGGATGTATAATGAAGCCTGAGCAGGGAAACGAAATTGTAAAGAGCGTGGGCGGAAAAGGAATAAAAGAGATTTTCTGTTCTTACAAAGATGTAGCCAAAGATTATTCCAAGCAAAGCAATCCCGGGAATAAGGGTCATGTCAAAATGTAACGCCCCGAAGATAAGCCCCGAGAGTATTACGGCAAACACCTTTTGCATATTTCTTTGCAGTATTCTCTGTATAAATCCCCTGAAAAGCAGTTCTTCGGAGAAGGGAGCGGCAACGGCGATACCGAAGGCGACAATCAGAAAACTCTGGAAGCCTTTGGGCTTGATTGATATGAGCAAATTGGTATAATCAGCATCGACGGGTTTGAATTTTTCAAAAAACCCGGAGACCGCGTCGACGGGCAGAATGGCGCTTGCCGCTATAAGAAGGACAACCCAGGTTGTTGAAAGATTGGGTGCCTTTATTCGGTATTCATTCAGGAATCCGTAGGAGAGCCTTCTGGCAAGAAAATACAAAGGCAGAACAAAGGCGAGTAGCCCCGGTAGTATTATGGTGAGTATAATTTGGTTATTCAGATACAGAAGAGCTGAGACGGAATAATAAATCAGGAAACATGTAACAGAATAGGAAAGAAGTAGATAGTTGTTAACCCGGTTAAACATGGAAGGAGTCGAATCGGGTGGTTTGTTTTCATCCGGGCTGTTCTTTTTATAAAGTGACATAGTTAAGAATATATCGCGAGAGAGGCACGCGGCAAGGAGAAAGAGGAATATGGTAAAATTAATAATCTTTGATCTGGATAACACGCTCACTGATTTTCTGAGAATGAAGGAATCGGCAATAGAAGCCGCGGTAAAGTCAATGATAGACGCGGGGCTTATGTTTCCCAAGGAGAAGATCGAGGAAGAAATATTTAAAATATATAATGAAGAAGGTATTGAGCATCAAAGAGTATTTAACAAGCTGCTCATAAAGCTTATAGGCAAAGTGGATTATAAAATTATGGCGGCTGGGATAGTGGCGTATAGAAGAGCCAGAGAAGCGTCGCTTGTCCTCTATCCGCATGTTAATGCCACCCTAATTGAACTTATAAAACGCGGATTTAAACTCGCCGTAGTTTCCGATGCCCCGCGCGAGGAAGCATGGCTCAGATTGTGTTATCTACAGCTCCATCATATGTTTGATCTTGTTCTGGCCTTTGAGGATACCGGCGAGCAAAAACCAAGCCCTGTTCCTTTCGAGACCGCTCTTACCCGGCTTGGCGTAAAACCGGAAGAAGCGCTAATGATTGGGGATTGGCCTGAAAGAGATATCGTCGGCGCTTCAAAGCTTGGAATAAAGACGGTGTTTGCCAGATACGGCGATACATTCGAAGTCGAATCGTCAGGAGCTGATTACGAAATTGATGACGTATCCCATATTTTAGACATTGTTGATCAACTGAATAAATAAATATTAAGAAAGGTGCTGGAAGATGTATGTCGTAACTACCAATCAAATGAGAAAAATCGATGAAGCGACAATTACCCCTGATGTTCCAGGATTGACACTCATGGAAAGAGCGGGGCAGGGTATATTTGAAGCGATCAAAAGCTCTATAGAAGAACTTAAGGATTTAGATGTGTCGATTTTTCTCGGGAAGGGCAACAACTCGGGTGACGGCCTTGTTGTCGCCAGGCTGTTGGCCGAAAATGGAGTGAGGGTTGTGTTGCATTATCTTCACGAAGCGAAAAGCTTCTCTGAGGCGGCGTCGAGCAATTATTCCCGTCTTGAAACTTTAAGGAAAGAGAAGAAGATACGGGAAATATATCTTTATCAATCCGGGTGGAGGGAATTAGTGACAAAGGAGCTGAAGAAAAGCAATCTGATTATCGACGCGCTCCTGGGAACAGGGATAAATAGCATGGTGAGGGAGAATTACGCTGAGCTGATTGAATTGATAAATAGTTCCCAATTACCCGTTCTTTCCGTAGATATTCCCTCGGGGATCAACGGAACAACTGCCGAGGTTATGGGAATAGCTGTAAGGGCTGATCTAACAGTTACAATGGCGTTGCCTAAGTTCGGAACGCTGTTCTACCCGGGGAAAAAATATGTTGGAGATATGGATATTGTTGATATAGGAGTACCGGAAAGCGTCCTGGAAGCACAGGGGTTGAAGGTTCATATGCTTGATTATCCATGTGCTATAGATGATTTTCCCATCCGCGAGCCGGATGCACATAAATTCGCGTGCGGAGCTTTGCTTGTTATAGCCGGCAGCAAAAAATACGCCGGGGCGGCTCAGCTTGCCGCCGTATCGGCCCTTAAAACAGGGTGTGGAATAGTCTATCTGGCCGGCCCCGAATCAATTCGTAATTCAGTTCAATTTGCAGCCCCGGAGGTAATCTTCCTTTCAATGCCTGAAACTAAAATGGGTTCTATCTCAAAGGAAGCGCTGGGAGCATTGGTGGGAAATGTCAGGTATGACGCTGTCGCCATTGGCCCGGGGCTTACTACCGAAAAAGAAACTGTTGAATTTGTTAAAGATTTTGTTTCACGCTGCAGAGTCCCGATTGTTATAGACGCCGACGCTATTAATTCCTTTGCGGGGGAATATGAAACCCTTCTGGATTTCTCACGGGAGAAAGAAATTGTTATAACCCCCCATTCAGGAGAATTAAGAAGACTTGTAGGAAAAGAAATTCCGGAAATACCAGCGAAAAGAATCGAATTTATAACTTCTTTAGTAAAGCAAAGCCGTGTCACTCTTGTTCATAAAGACGCGCCTACTCTTGTCGCGGTACCCGGCGGCAGCGTATATGTCAATGTTTCAGAGCACCCCGGACAGGCCACCGCCGGCAGCGGCGATGTGCTGACGGGAACATTGGGGGGTTTGCTCGCTCAGGGGTGCGATGGGCCGGCGGCATCCAGGTTGGGAGTGTATATCCATTCCAGAGCGGCAGAGATAGCGGCTTTTGATAATGGAGAGCGTTCGATGATCGCGGGCGATTGTCTCAGGGCCATCCCTCTGGCGGTAAAAGAAATTGAAAAAGGGTTTAGTAGATGAAAGAAAGCAATGTAATTAGAAGGCTTAAGGAGAGCTTCCCTAAAGCGCTGATTGGCGATGACGCCGCCATAGTAGCCTCCGGAGGCGGCGAGATACTTCTAGCCGCGGACGCTGTTGTAGAGGGGGTACATTATGATCTTTCCTTTTCAACATTGAGCCAGATTATGCAAAAAGCTATTTCCTCGAATGTTTCCGACATTTTTGCCATGGGGGGAAAAGCCCGTGCCATCCTGGTTACGGCTGGTATGGCGCGGCAATATCAAGAGAAGCAGCTGGAGGAAATTATTAACGGTCTCAAGCTTGGTTGCGACTTTTATGGGCTAAAGCTCGTCGGTGGCGATACGGTGTCCAGTCCCGGAACGGGATTTTTTAATATCGCGATTATGGGGGAAGTAGAAAAAGGAAAAGCTGTAAAACGGGAAGGAGCCCATCCGGGGGATTTGATAGTATTAACAGGGGAGTGTGGCGGTTCTATGGCGGGTATGGAGCTTGCCAAAAATTTGTTTGAGATTTCGAATGGCGGTAAATATGCCGGCGCCATTCTGCCAATTGATAAAAGGGAAAGAAGTCTTTTGATGGGTTTTGTCTCTGAAATGGACCTCTTCACCGGAGATGGAAAGATAGACAAATTCTGTGGGGAAAATGGCATTTCTTCTGTCGCTTCGATGGGGCTGAGACTAATCAGACAATACCTTGTTCCCGGAACCCAGCCTCTGGATAGATCCGGGCTTGAAGATAATGGAATAGAGATTACCTCGATGATAGATATCAGCGATGGCCTAGGAAAAGACTTGGCGGCGTTATGCGCGGAAAGTGGGGTTGGCGCGATAATTGATGAAAAGTCTTTGCCCGTACCGCGTGTACTTGAGAATTCAGCTGAAATTAATCAGAAGTTGATTACAGAACTGGTTCTTCAAAGCGGGGAAGAATATTATCAAATCGTTACACTCAGAAGTGCAGGGGATGTCCGGAGAACGGGAAGAATTATTCCAGTAGGAGAAATAACCGCTGATCAAGGGAAGGTTCTTTTGCGAGATCGGGAGGGACGGCAGAGAGATATAAGTAAGGACGGGTATGAACATGTATTTTAAAGCGGGGTTATTATAATGCTTCTTTATTTTATAAGACATGGGCAGACCGACTGGAACAGGGAAAAAAGAATTATGGGCAGGAGCCCGGTACCTATTAATGATATTGGAAAAGAAAGGGTGTTGAAAACCGCGGAGTTTCTTTCGGATGACGGAATCGACATGATCTATTCGGGTACACTCAAAAGAACGAAGCAGACTGCCGATATATTTTCAAATGTATGGGGGGTTAACATTCAGGAAGATTCCAGGCTGGATGAATCCCCTTTTCAGCAGTGGGTTGGCAAAAGATACAAAGAGCTTAAGGGTGACCCCGATTTCAAGCTGTATACCGCTAAGCCGTCACAGTCTAATTTTTCAGAAAATGAAGACATGAGTGGGATCAGAAAACGAGTAACGGAGTTTGTTAAAGAAATCGAGCAAAAGGAGAACAAAAAAGCCGCAATAATATCTCATAGTGATGTAATAAAACCGGCCCTCACATATTTCTTGCGGATGGACCTTGATATGATGCACAGAATTACTATAGAAAATGCCTCGGTTACGCTTGTAGCCGCGGGGGACATTCCTCGGGTTCTATATATGAATCTTGTGCCGTGGAGAATATTGTAAAGAAAAGGCGGACTGATGGAAAATTTGTACCTTGGAATAGAAACTTCCTGTGATGATACGGCCTGCGCCCTTTATTCCAACAAGAGAAAGGTGGTTATTCACAGAACCGCGATGCAGCTCGCTCACGAGAGGTATGGCGGGGTTGTTCCTGAAATTGCTTCAAGGGAACACATGAAAACTCTCCTTCCTCTCTATGATTTTGTAATGGAAAAGGGAGAAGTTGGGCTCGATGATCTGTCGGGTATATGTGTAACAAACGGTCCCGGGCTTGCCGGATCGCTCCTTGTGGGTTTGTCTTTTGCGAAGGGGCTTTCTTATGGAAGCGGTGTTCCTCTGACGGGGGTACACCATCTTGAAGGCCATATTTTGGCTAATGATCTTGAGGACAGTTTTAGCTCGCCCTGCATGGCGCTTGTTGTTTCGGGGGGACACACGCAGCTTATATATGTGGAAAAAATAGGGAAATATGAATTTCTTGGCGGAACAAGAGATGACGCGGCGGGAGAGGCATTTGATAAAATCGGCAAGCTTTTGGGATTACCCTATCCGTGGGGGGCGGCTGTTGAGAAAGCGGCTAAATCAGGTGATCCGGAGGCGTTTGATTTTCCAAGAGGGCTGAAAAATTCGGGTGAATGTGATTATTCTTTTTCCGGTTTAAAAACGGCCGTAAGGCTTAAGGTAGAGTCGTTAGGGGGGTTATCTTCAGCCATTGTAAGCGATGTAGCGGCATCAGCTCAGGAGGCTATCGTGGACATTCTTGTCCGGAAAGCGGTTATTGCCGCAGGCAGGAAAGATGTCCATAAATTCTATCTTGCGGGGGGAGTTGCGGCAAACGGGCGCTTGAGAGAACTGGCCAGCGAGAAGTTGGGTTCTCTAGGCATGGAGGTGTCCTGGCCCGACATTAAGTACTGTACCGATAATGCCGCGATGATAGCGTGTGCGGGGATGTACAGGATTGAATCCGGCAAAACGGACAACATCGATCTCAACATTTTCTCGCGCGGTGAACTAAAATCATGGCGCTGATCATGTAAAAGGAATTTCACCATATTCCATTTTAAACATTTCATGTGCAAAAAGCATTGCCCATTAGTCCTAAAAGTGGATTGAAAATCACCATAACATTTTATGTAGCAGGCGATAGTAGTTATGATTGCAGTTAATTCCCAAAAGGGTTTTGCCGCTTCGGTGTTGAAAAAACACTTGGCATGTAATTTGCGGAAATCCTATATGCGGATTCACCCCTATCCTTGTCTATCAGGACGGGTTTGTGGAAATAATTGAATGATGACTTGTGGAGAACCAATGAGCGCTTCAGATAAAAATGCACAGAAAATACTTGTAGTAGATGACGAAGAACACATTCGGAGGATTCTGAAATTTCAACTTGAAAGAAATGGATACAAAGTCATATGCGCGGAAAACGGAAAGGAAGGGTTGCATTCAGCCCAAAAAATCTTACCGGATCTTATCATTCTTGATCTTATGATGCCTTTGATGGACGGGCTTGAAGTGTGTGCTAGGTTGAAAGAGGAATTTCAAACCAGCAAGATTCCAATAATAATGTTGACTGCTAAAAGCGAAATGCACGATAAGATTCTAGGGCTTAAAAATGGGGCAAATGATTATTTGATCAAGCCATATTCCAATGATGAATTGCTTCTTAGAGTAAACAATGTTCTCGATTGGGGCCAGAAACAGAAGGACGCGAATCCACTTACAGGATTTTCAGGGAATAAAGCCATTAAGAGTAAATTGGAGGAGTTAATTGAAAATTCTGAATCCTTTGCGTTCTTGTATGTGGACATTGATAATTTTAAGGCCTACAACGATTATTATGGTTATCAAAAGGGTGACGAAACGATCCTGTTTCTGTCGGATATAATAAAAGAAGCGGTTAATTCAACGGGTGACAAAAGAGATTTTATTGGTCATATAGGTGGGGATGATTTTGTGGTGATTACGTCTATGGACAGTGCGGAGAGAGTGGCGAGACGGATAATTGACGAATTTGATATAGGGTCTGTAATGCTTATGAACGAAGAGGATATCAGCAGGGGTTATCTGGAGATCCGGAACCGCATGGGAGAAATCAGCAAGGTGCCTCTTATGTCTCTGACAATCGCGCTTGTTGCAAACGAGAGGGGACGTTTAAAACACTTCGCTCATGTAAGCGATATCGCTTCTGAATTAAAAAAGTTCGGCAAGGAAATGGACGGAAGTGTTCTGGTCAGAGAAAGACGAAAGAGGAGTGTCGGAAAAAAGGAAGTAAAATCGTGATACGTCAATGGGGTAATAATAGAAGGGAATTTACCGTTCAAAAGCACAGGGAAATGGAAAAGATACAGCTTTTCGAATTTTCGCCACGAGGTGACCTGACATTGATAGTTGCAGAAACTGGAAGTATTAAATGGTAGTTATAGACGAAGAAAAGACGCTTCAGCCTTTTGCCTCCACGGAGATCAAAGATAAATTTACAGATCTTCAGATTGAGACGGCCAATTATAAAGAAATCTTTGATTCGGTTCTTTTGCTGATCAGTAATGAGTTTATTAAACCCCTGACTTCTGTAAAGGGATATATGGGGCTTCTTGAAGGAAGTTTCAGGGATATGGGTGAAGTGGCGGATAAGGAAATGAGGTATTTCCGTAAAAGCATGGAGGCCATAAATGACATGGAGGCGTTGATAAGAATCTGTGTGCAGAGGCTTCGTGTTAATAAAGCAAAGCAGCTTGTTGGCGAAATGAAGAAAATTCGTCTTGGCGATTTTGTTGATGGAATACTCGGGAAATATTGTAGGAGACCCGAAAGGTTCATTAATGAAATAGACAACAGTATTCCTGATGTCAGATTGCGGAGTAAGTATCTTGAAATAGCGCTTGGGAATCTCTTTTCAAATGTTGAAAAATTTGGGGGAGAATCAAAACTTGCCAGAGTAACAGCTAATCTTTCGAAGGATAAAACCCTTCAGGGAGAGCAAGTTCTTGTGATCAGTATTTATGATTACGGAATGGGAATTCCTGAAGATATGACAAAAAAAGTCCTTCTTCCCTTCTTTAAAGTAGGGGCTTCAGATAGCAGAAATGGACTGGGGTTGGGGCTCGCTATGGTGGAAGATGCGATTTCGTTTATGAATGGGAAGATCGATCTGCAAAGTGTGGCAGGAAAGGGTACAACAGTTATTGTGAGCGTGCCTGTGATGCCTTCGGATACCCGAACCTTGAAAAAAACGGTGTAAGATATGTATGAGAAAGTTGAAAATAAAAGTGAATCACAGAGCCTGCTAAGTGCGGTAAATGTCAGGATGGTGGAACTGGCGACGATTTTTTGTACTGTATATCTTGCCAGAGAATTGGCCGGTTTTGCATATAGGACAGATCTTATCGTGTTTTTGTTCTTGGGTTCCGCTTTGCTGAATTTTGTGGTAACTAGTCTGGAGAATGTTGTTGTAGCCACAAATGGGAAAGGGATTCATGCTCTGAATTGGCTGGCCATAGGGGTGGATCTGGCGACTGTGATCTTACTTGTTTATTTGACGGGCACAGCGTGGAGCCCATTTCTCTTTTTGGTAATATTACCTTTGTTTTTTTCCAGCAGGCTTATTCCGGAAATCTCTACAGGAATTATTGTAACATTAGTGACGGTCGTTGTTATAGGAACGCTCGGCCTACTTGAAATCAGCGGGAAGGTTCATCATTTTTCCTGCTATCCTGGTGATTATTCTTCAATGATGAACTCGCATTTTCTTGTCGGTACTTTGCTGGCGCTTGCTGGTTTTATGGGGCTGATGGTTTTTCTTTTCAATACATATCATGAAAAATTCAAGGTCTACTTTCGGAACACCGAGAAGACAATTACACAAACAAGGCGCAGAATACTTGAATTAACAAGGCTCTACGATATTAGTCTGGGAATCAATTCTGTTATAAGCCTTGAAACATTGATGAAAATGGTGTGCAAGGAAACAACACTGCTTCTTAGAAGGCCATGGGCGGCGGCCGTATTGCTGACGAACAAACATGAAATATTTAAATATATAGAACTTGGCCGACAGGGAGCGCTCAGTGTGAAATACGATGGGGAAATGGAGGGAGATCCTTTTGTCGAAGAGATTATAAAACTGAAAGAGGGATTGGTAATTGACAATGTTCCAGACCATCCGTCAGCATCCGGATCAAAACTACTTAAGGGCAGGAAACTCAATTCTCTTATAGCTGTTCCTGTTATTTCAAGCACGGACAACCTGGGTATTATTATGGTAGGAGAAACAGCGGGAGACATTTTTTCAGAAGAAGACTTAAAACTGCTAACGATTATGGCTGGACAGGTTGCCGGTGCAATAGAGAAAAGCAAGTTGTACGAAGTGATGGATGGTCGGATAAACAGACTTGAAAAGGAAAATGAAAACCTTAAAAGTTCGAACAAGTTGAAAATGGGGTATATTTCGCATCTTTCTCACGAACTTAAGACTCCGTTGACATCCATTAAAGCCTATGTTGAATCTCTTATTGAGCACTCCGGCGAGTCGAATTTCAGGGAACGGGGAGAATTCCTGAGTGTTATATCGAATGAAACGGAAAGACTTATTCGGATGGTGAACAAGGTTCTTGATGTTTCCAGGATAGAATTCGGACAGAAAACACTGAAGAGAAAGATCTTTGATCTCGGGAAATTGATGAAGAATGTCGAATCCTCCATGCAGCCTTATTTACAGGGGAAAGACCTTAGTCTTGTTGTAGATTTTCCTGAAGAGCTTCCATGCGTGGACGGCGATGAGGATTTAATAAAACAGGTGTTTATAAATTTAATTGGGAATTCTATAAAGTTCTCGGTTCAAAAAGGAAAAATATTTATAGACGCGGTAGAAGATGCCGTATCAATAACAGTTACAGTAAGGGACGAAGGTGAAGGAATTTCAAAAGAGAAATTGGGCGATGTTTTTAAGAGATTCTATCAGGCTCACACCGGCTTCAATGAAGGGGTTGGGCTTGGTCTCGCCATCGTCAAGAATATTGTCGAACAGCATGGGGGATATATAAAAGTAGACAGTGAAGTTGGTAAAGGAACGGAGTTTGTTTTTACTTTGCCCAAGGAGCATCATTTTAACGATCTTCTTGGATTCCTTTTCAATTCAACCGATTCCAAAAAAGAAATCAACGAAATGTTCAAACTTTCGGTTCGTGTAATAGCGAAGGTACTTTCCGCAAAGATTGTGTCTATTATGATACTCGATCAGGAAAGAAAAGAATTGTTTATCAAGGATGCTTATGGATTAGATGGAAAAATTGTCAGAGATGTGAGAGTAAAAATGGGCAGTAGCATCGCCGGTAAGGTGGCCGAGACCGGGAAACCCCTTCTGATTGATAATGTTGAAGAAGTTGGGATCACTAATGGGAAAAATAATCCTCAATACGAGACAAAATCCTTGATAAGTGTGCCGATAATGATTGGTTCCACCATTTTAGGGGTTATAAACGCGAATAATAAGACATCAGGAAAATCCTTTAATGAGGATGACTTGGCTTTGCTTAAGAGTCTTAGCAAGAGGATTTCAAAAGTAATTGAAAGAATGAGAATGTCGCA
>JAGHBT010000163.1 GCA_021160845.1 bacterium
AAACAGAACCATTCCCCGCGCTGGTACTGTCTATTTTGTTGTATTTCTCCTGCCCATAGTGACCTGATACTCCGAGAGAGAGGGTTCCCTCCTTGGCACATTTGGTTGTAATTCCAATGTGCCCCTGAACTGCAGGCATAGCGGCGTCAGCGCCATTGTTAACTCCGTCTCCGGCAACAACTTTTAAAACATTTGTTGTATCATTGGTAACACTAAAATCACCGCCCATATTTCTGGTAACGGCCAAATCGAGATTAAATTTAGCATTCTTGCTGACATCCGCCCAAGTTGAAAGTCTAATCTGCGGTCTTCTGTATCCGATATTTCCTTCACCCCAGGCCACACTGTAGTTGACGGTTTTCGGTACAAGCGGAGAGATGACATCCCAGGTTTGTCCGGCGAGTAAAGACCACTTTTTCCCCGTTATTTTGAAATAGGCGTGTCTTAACATGGGTGTAGCTTTATTTACGGAAGCGGCCCCAGCTCCGAAAAGATCGAATTCAAAAGTGGCTTTAGTTTTGAAAGATTCTTCTTTCCAGAGAAAGTCAAAACCCATTCTACTCTCTTTTGTGCCAAAATAAAGGGCATTATCCGCCTCATTATACGCGGGTACATAGAGATGGAAATCCCCGGGATAGATCTGAGCGTTATCATAGCTCATATCTGTTTTGAAATAGCCATGAAAGTTAAAATCATAATTCCGGCTGTTCTTTCCGCTTTCCACTCCCGATACAGGCTGAGATAAAAGCAGAACGACCATTGTTGTTGTTAGTAAAGAAGAAATGCTTATCCTCTTCATCAAACCCTCCTTATTAGCGCGGAACCGGCATTGCGGTTTCCGGCTCATAGCTTGTGCCTTCGATCCTAATTTAGCTTGGCTGAAGGAGCGACGGAAACCCGTTTCAGGCGGTCATCCTTGCGCCTTAACCATCTTTTGTTTATTTATTTAGAATAATTACCCCTGTCTGTCAACCTATTATTTTTTAACTGGAAAGTACTTCTCCCCATTTTTCGCGAGTTTCGATATTTTAGAGGGATCGTGTTTTCAAGGCCGGGGGCATATTTCATACGTCTTTAGGATGGTCACTTTGTGCTTATGCCTGCTCCTTTTGATTTTAGTTGGCTTAATACTAAAGCGACGGATATGTTCTCTCTTGCTGTTTTTAATAATTTGACCTTTATACAGGTTATCTGATAGAATGCCGGTTTGAACGCGACCGAAATTCAACCTACAGGTTTTTGCAACTTATTTTACAACTTAAATGGGAAGGAGTAACACTATGAGCTCGAGTAGATTTATTGGCGGAGTGGTGCCGCGGAGTCTTGCCGGGATGACATTTCTTGTAATCCTGGGAATTGTTCTTTTCTCCGGTACCGGCAACGCGTCGGTTGAAAAACCGATAATGAGATTTCCCGATATATATGAAGATACGGTTGTCTTTGTCTATGGAGAAGACATCTGGTCGGTATCGGTAGAGGGAGGTGTGGCAACGAGGCTTACAATCAGTGAGGGGATTGAACGGTTTCCTAAGTTCTCGCCGGATGGTTCGATGATTGCTTTTACCGGTCAGTATGATGGGAATGTCGATGTCTATGTGATGAATGTTCACGGAGGAAATATTACAAGAGTGACATATCACCCCGGGTATGATGAGGTGGTCGGCTGGCATCCTGTGAAGAACAAAATTATATTCCGTTCGGACAGGAAGAGCTTCAGCAGATTCTATCGTTTGTTTCTTATATCTCCGGACGGAAGCTATCCGGAAGAAATGATTATGCATGAAGCGGTTCAGGGGAGCTTTTCCCCCGATGGCAAAAAGATAGCCTACAACCGTATTTCAAGGGAGTCCAGGACATGGAAGCGGTATCGTGGAGGTACCGCTCAGCAGCTTTATCTTTTTGACTTTGATAAGATGAATGATAGAAAGCTAACCGATTTTACAGGAACTAACCGTATCCCGATGTGGATTGGGGACAAGATATATTTCAGTTCCGATAGTGATGGTGTATTAAATATTTTCTCATGTGATCCGGGTGCAGGCAAAGACAAGATCGAACAAATTACACATCATAAGGAGTACGATGTTCGTCGGCCGAGCAAGGGTGGCAAGAATATTGTGTATGAATTGGGCGGCACACTCCGGGTGCTCGATACTGTGTCCGGAAACTCGAAAGAAATACCGGTCCGGATAAAAACTGATGCCCCCGAGGTTCGCCCAACTCTGATTGAAGTTAAAGATAATATAACAAATGTGGATTGTTCTCCGGGCGGAGAGAGGGCGCTTGTTACCGCTCGAGGCGAAGTCTTTACCATTCCCTCCGAGCATGGGCCTACCAGAAACTTGACATCTGATTCCGGAGCCAGGGACAGGGGTGCCGTCTGGTCTCCGGACGGAAAGAGTATCGCTTATATTTCTGATAAAAGCGGTGAGTATGAGATATATATTATCGATTCGCGTGGAAAAGGAAAGGCGGTCAAACTCACTGAAAACGAGGATGGATACCGGCATTCACTTCTCTGGTCTCCCGACAGCAAAAAGATAGCCTTTGCGGATCAGACTCTTGCCTGCTATTACATCGAAGTGGAAAAGGGCGATGTAACATTTGTAGACAGAGCTGAATATGAAAATGTTGATGTCTCGCTTGATAAGAAACCTATTCATGATTACTGCTGGTCACCGGACAGCAAATACCTGGGCTATTCAAAGATGAATGAAGATCAAATCTACCAGATTTATATCTATTCTTTGGGGCGGGATAAGAGTAATTGCGCGAGCAGCGGAATATTTAACGATTTTGGCCCTGTTTTCTCCAGTGATGGAAAGCGTATTTTCTTTATTTCCAATAGACGCTTTGATCCCACATACTGTGATTTTGAGTGGGAGATGGTATATAAGAAGGCTGCCGCGATTTGTTGCCTGACCTTGCAAAAAAACGGCGAACCTCTGTTGAAATTCAGGAGTGATGAGGTTGAGGAACCGAAGAAAGACAAAAAAGAAGAAAAGGAAGAAGAGAAAACGGAAGTGAAGATAGATTTTGATGGCCTTGCGGGCAGGCTTGAAATGCTGCCCATGGAGCCTGGTAACTACCGTCAGCTTTCAGTCAATAAATCCTCGCTCTTTTATCTCAACAAGGAAGAGGGAGATTTCAACCACTTTGAGTTCAGGGCATTTGGGCCTCGTGACCTCTTTTCATTCAGTTTTGAGGATCGTGAAGAAAAGACAATAATTAAATCTGTCGACAACTATAGGCTTTCCAACGATGGAGAGCACGTTGTTTATAAAAGAGGGGAAAGTGTAGGTATAATAAGTTCTGACGCTGAATATTCAGAAGGAAAGGATATTGATCTGTCTGATCTTAAAATGCGGCTCGATCCCCTTGCCGAGTGGAAACAGATGTTCTATGAAGCCTGGCGAATGGAACGCGACTTCTACTATGAACCGGGAATGCATGGGCTGAACTGGGATGCCATGAAGGCGAAATACGAGAAGCTCTTACCCCGTTTATCCTGTAGACATGACATTGGTTATCTTATCGGTGAATTAATCGGGGAATTAAATACATCTCATACCTATGAATTCGGTGGTGATTACAGAAGATGGGTGAGTGGGGTTAGTGTTGGGATGCTTGGAGTCGACTGGGAAGCCGACAGTAAGAAAGGTCGTTACCGTTTCTCTAAGATTTACAAGGTGGCGGACTGGACAAGGGATATCCTGCCGCCGCTCGCGAGGCCCGGAGTCAATGTAAAAGAAAATGATTATCTGATCAAGGTAAACGGAATTGATGTTAGGACTGAAAATAACATATACAGTTATTTCCAGGATCTTGCAGGGGAACAGGTTACAATATTGGTTTCACAGAACTCTGACGGCAGGGAGGCGCGTGCGGCGACAGTTAAACCCCTTGGGGGAGAGCGTACACTGCGTTATCTTGACTGGGTGGAGCACAACAGGATGGTCGCGTCCAGAGAGTCTAATGGAGAGATAGGGTATATCCATCTTCCTGATACATATCTGGGTTCCGCCCGGGAATTCCCAAAATATTTCTATTCACAGACTAGAAAGAAGGGATTAATTGTTGACGGGAGATTTAACGGTGGAGGCCTCAATCCGGCTATTTTCCTGAGGCGCCTCAGGAGAGCGCCCTTGACATACTGGACGAGAAGGTACTCTCACGATCAGACTTCACCATCCGTAGCGACGAGAGCACATATGGTTTGCCTCACAAACAAGCAAGCGGGCTCCGGCGGTGACGAGTTGCCGATGGAATTTCAGATGACAGGAATGGGGCCTGTTATTGGGACCAGAACATGGGGTGGTCTCGTCGGCGTTTCGATGTGGATAAGTATGATCGATGGGGGTGGAATTTCCGCTCCGGACTACAGAGTTTATGATAGGGACGGTGGTTGGATAGTAGAGAATAGAGGGATAGAGCCTGATATAGTTATTGATCTTGATCCGGTCGAAATTTCCAAAGGGTATGACGCTCAGCTTATGAAGGCGATTGAGGTTCTTAAGGAAAAGATCAAAAATGAACCGAGGCCTTGGCCGCAGCACGGTTCTTATCCGGATGATGAATTTATGAAGTGAAACGGCTGTGTCTTTGTGTGATTGATTATGCCCCGGAATATGGGGGCGCTACGACTAATAAAGTTTCTACTCGGTCAAAAGGGGGCGCCTTATGAAAGGTGTCCCCCTTTTTGCGCAATTAATCAACCTTCCGCGGTTTGTTTGTAAAGATGGATATTTATTTCCGCGGGGGATAATGATCCTATTGTTCTGCCGTTCATTTTTGCGCTACCGTGAAATTATTTATTTTGTTTCATATTTAGGGTTGACAGAAAGGGAAGGTATATGTTAAACTCTTTTATGTCGAGTAAGTAAATTCGAAGGAATTTCAACGAGGCACGGTTTAGCAAGGTGGTGTAAGGAAATTACCTTTTCCGTGTAGTTAAAAAAGAGGTCCCGAACCTTTTTGGTTTAGGAGGTTAGAAAGATGATCAAAGGAAAAGTATTACTTTTCGCTTTGCTGCTGGTGTTAGCAACGTCTGTATATGCGGGTGAAGTAGATGACTGTTTGAGTACAGTGTCATTGAGTGCCTCACCTCTGCATGTACTTATTTGCCCCGCTGGTGATTTTCAGGATATGGGAGACGACTGTGGTGGTTATATTATGATAACCGCACTAGACGGCTCCGGGAATGGTATTCCCAATATTCCGTGGACAGATTTTTGGCTTGATGCTTGTGATGGTGCTCAAGCGCTTTATCTTTGCGCTGGAGCAGTAACTGCAGATTCGATGACTAACTCTCTTGGTCAGACTACAATTTCCGATCCGATAAGCGGAGGCGGATGCATAACATCAGGAGGAGTCTTTGTCGCGATTCAGAACAACCAGATTTTGGAATCGCCTGACTGTACCGATCCTGTTTGTCTTGATATGGAGATTAAGAGCCCGGATCTGACTGCAAACGGAATAGTTGACTTAACCGACTTTAGTCAGTTCGGTAACGCTTACGGTTCATCATCTGGTGATACTAACTATGATGATTGTTGTGATTTCAATAATGACAACGCTGTTGGCCTGAGTGATTTTAGTCTCTTTGGGAATCATTATCAGCATGAATGCCAGTAGAGAAATCTATCGACTTTAAAGGTGTTTTCATCTATTGAGCTGCTTAAGTAAAGGAGTTAGATAATGAAGAAAGTATTGTTTTTAATGTCAGTTGCTCTCCTGATTCCGGGAATGTTGCTGGCGCAAGCGACATTGGGGGTGTATCACGAGGGTAGTCTTTCCATCAATCCCCCTGGGGCGGGTGTCCCGTTTACAGCTTACCTGTATGTTTTTACGGATCATCAAGTATCAGGTATCCAGTATATGCTTGAGACACCGAGTGACCCTAGTCACGCTCAATTTAATTATGTTAGTGTGAGCTATCCGCAGTATATGTCTTTGTATATGGGTGATCCATGGACAGGGCATGAGATTGTATATTATCCGGCTATATCAACTTATCCTAACGGATACGCCATTTTGGCCGAATATACATTCGTTGCTATGATGGATTGTGAAGATATGTATGATTATATGATCAATGTTGTGGGTGACCCTAATGGGATTTCAGATCCTGCATTTCCCGATCCTGATCTCTATGGTACATATCCCCCGGACATGTATCATTTTGGTGTTACCGGTATGTCATCGGTAGTTTGTCCGCTTGGCACTCCCACTGAGAACGAGAGTTGGGGAGCTGTTAAGTCGATGTACAAATAATTTGGTTTAGTTGGTTTGTGGCTGGGTGAAACTCCATCCAGCCACGGAGCAGCAATAGAGCCGTATTAGACTTTGTGAGAGGAGCAAAAAATGAAGAAAGTTTTAATGATTGCACTAGCTTTGATATTTGTGGCTGGAACAGCGTCCGCAACAACATACGTTGGATTATTCAACTCCGCAACCGAACATGCAAATGCCAATGCCAGTTATTTTGGCGCTGGCCCGTTCTTCTATGTTTATGTATGGGTAAACGCGGATGCCGAGGGGTTTAAAACCTTTGAGTTCCATATCGATGATGGCGGTTCGGGTGATATGGTATTGGGTTCCCCTGTATTTACAGTAGCGCCTAGTATCTCTGTTGGCGGACCTTTTGATGTAGCTAATGGTTGGAAGGCTACATGGTATCCGGCTGACTGTGTTACAGGCTGGAATATGATAGCGTCTTTCCAGGTATATTTGATTATGTCTGCAGCTCATGAGTATAATATCGTAGACAACCCGATCAGTAATGGGCATGACTACATTACTTGTGGTGAAGTAATGCATCCTCTGGCAGTAATGACGGTTCCTTTCGGTGTTAATATGGAAGGTGTACCCGCAGAGGAATCAAGCTGGGGTGCTGTAAAATCGATATATCGCTAAATCTAAAGATAGTGATATAGGTTGATTGATTTAAGAGGAAATCCGCTTTGCGGCGGGTTTCCTTTTTTTATATTCATATAAAACAGGGGTATTTTGAGTAACCCCTGCAGGGTATTAACTTGATTTGTATTGATGGTTGAGTTAGAATTAAGACAAGAGCT
>JAGHBT010000324.1 GCA_021160845.1 bacterium
ATGCGGGCTAAAGCGCATTTATCGAAAAAACTCCCCGGCGCAAGAGCCTTTGAACTGAACGTCATGTTTCCTCCCTCCCCCATTATTTCAGGCACTAGAATAAACTTTAAGATATCACTTAAAACTCTTGATACTAAAATTGATATAAAGCAGACTATTCTCCAGATAGCTGGAAACAGATGGAAACTGGGAGATGAAAATACAATCACTTTAACCCCTCAGGGAAAGGCGCTTACCTTCACCGGTTCCTTTTCGCTTCCACCCTCAACAGGTCTTGGTATTGTGCAGTTACCTCTGTTTATTGATTTTCTATCAGGGGGAAAAAGGATCGAAATCCATAAGAGAAAAAGCCTGATCATAAAAGAGGGTTTTGAAGCAACTCTTAACTTTCCAAGTGGAAAAAGGATTAAGAAGCAACTACCTCTAACCCTTATTTTAAAATACAATCCCGGTCACTCAATCCAGGGTAGCCTCGAGGGGATATTCTGCGACCCTTTACGCTGCATTCCTAAACTACCGTCCAAATTCCGCATAAAGGCAGGATCGCGAATAACCGAATTACCGCTTACTATATCATCCGGCAAGGCACTTCCCCCTGGAAAATTCCCCTTTTCATTAAAGCTATACCTCAACGGAAAAGCAATAGCCGAATTCAACGACATCCTGACAAACCCCATAGACTGGCTTCAACTAGGCCCCCTGTCCGACAAAGAATGGATCTTGGAAAATGGCTGGCGCTATCAGGATGATCTGGGGAAAACCCATATCGGCAAAAACGGAAACACAGTGAGTTGGAAAACCGTCCCTTACGGCGCTACAGGAGAGAACGGAGAGATTCTTCTGTCACGTTTGTACGGAACCAATTCTGATAACTGCTGCCTGCTTTATACCATAATGAAACTACCTTTTGAAAAAGAGGTTTCTTTCCAGATTAATACTTCAAATAAGATATCCATGTGGTTAAACTCAAATCTAATATTATCGGGTACCCGTCCCGGTAATAGCAGAACACACGCTAAACTCAGAAGGGGACAAAATTCAATTCTTATAGCTGCAAGCTGGGACAAATCGCCCTCCCCCCTCATTTTTGAAATAAGTGACAAAAGTGGGCTGCCGGTCGGGCAAATGAAAAATACAATGAATGAGATTGCCGGTAAATTTGCCAACCTTGATCCGGAAAAGAGTGGAAACGAGACAAATCCTGAAGGGATGGAAAGTCCAAGAGAAATAACATTTTCTATCGTACTAAAAAACTGCTCAAGAATAGCTGTCATCGGTTCTTTCAACAGCTGGAACCCCAAAGCAGCCCCTATGGTAAAAACTGAGGAAGGGATATGGAAAACTACCATAGTTATTTCGCCAGGAAGATATTCCTATAAATTCCTGATCGACAACAAAATCAGAATCAGCGATTCATCATGTAAACTCGAGGAAGCTGACGGCTTCGGAGGAGTAAATTCTGTTCTCATAGTAAAATAAAACCGTAATAAAGCAATTATCTAAGAATCACCATCTTTATCGCTTTCCGCTTTCCCTCAGCATCTATTACGCAGAAATATACCCCTGAAACAAAGAGCGAGGAATCCGCCTCAAAATTAACCGTATTGTATCCGGCAGGATAAAACTTTTCTGTTATTCTCTCTATCTCCCTTCCGGAAACATCGAAAAAGAGTATCTTAGCCTTTGCACTTCGTGGTAAATAAAATCTAAGGGTCGTTACGGTCGCGAATGGATTAGGGTAATTCTGAAATAGAGTCAGCGGCATTTTCTCAATCCTGAAGGGACCGGGGAAAAATATCGATTCACTCACAGAACCTGAAAACGAAATAATTTTGTATGAATAATCTTGTCGCGGCTCAACCTCTGTATCTCTAAGATGAAACACCCCGTCAGAGCTGAAAAGGGTATCAGGTGTAATCATCACAAAATCAGTTTGCCCGTATGGCACCCTGTAGACAAGCGACCCAAAAGGCATATCACCCTCAATCTTCCAATCAATATCTACAAAACAGGATATTACCTGAGCGTAGGCATAACAATAGATAGAATTGACAAAAACCGCTTCCGTTCGTGAGGCTAATTGTCCGTCCCCATTCTTAAGGTTAAGAGACCAATATCCACCGTAGAACTGTTCGGGGTTAAATTCCGCGATTATTCGACCTTCACCAAGCCAGCTCACACTGCTTGCCTTAACATTTTCTGTCCGGCTCGCAAGATAGCATTCTACGGGAGGCAATATATTCTCACCGTAAATATCAAGAAATACCCGATTGTCAAATTCACTCTTCGATAGAGTATCAGGAATAACATATGATATCGACGGTTCGGGATTGCCCGCTCTGAAAACAGGCTCTATATATCCATAACCGGAATGAATGTCGCGAATATAAATCGGAGTTACCGCTCCGCCGTTACTTCTACTGTTTGGTGTGGTTTCCGAAGAAAAGGATGTATTTCCCGTTATGCCGGGAAAGGGATCACCCGCGTCGCCATAATTCCTATCCCTATCACAATCAAAAAGAAGATCGTAATCTCCGTCCGCTTCCTCAAGAACCACTCCCCTTGTCTGCGTATTTGAACTTCCACCACTGTTTTTAAGCGTTGAATACGCAATTGCATCCTCCGCGTGCCATATCAAAAGTCCCTCTCCGGGCAGATTCTTGTCAAATCCATTTCTTTTCCTATAAGCTACAAGAAAAAATTCTGAAGAGAGCGTGTCCTGTCTCCACCCACCCGCGTCAGACTCAAAATCCGAGAAATAATCCAGTCCTCCCCCTCTAACAGCAATATCGTCGATGCTGAATACTTGACATCCATAAGAATCAAAGCCCCCATCCTCATCGCTATTACTAAAATCAGATAAAAAGAGAAAACGTAATGTAAAAACTGACTGAGCGGCGGGGAGATAGCCGGAGAGAACAACCATTTCAGCTTTGGATGTCATCCTGCCGGTATACGAG
>JAGHBT010000015.1 GCA_021160845.1 bacterium
CCATGATCCCCTTGCCCATGTTGAGTATGAGGATGGGGTTTTCGCGGAATACGAAGAGGAACTGGACGCAATAGCGCCATTATTAACTGTGGGCATTGGTCTCGCCCTGAGAAAGGTGGGGGAATAATGATTAGAATAAATCTGATTCCACCGGAGGACAGGGATAAAAAACGCGATTTTCATCTTCCCGGAATGTCAACGATATACATGGTTGGCGTGGTTGTGATTGTCGTTGGGATTATGTTTACTCTCGGGGTTATACAGCATCATAAAGTATCTGGCCTTAAAGGAAAAATTGAAGAGGCCCGTAAAGAATCAAAGGAACTTGCTCCGCAGTTGGCAAAAATCAAGAAAATCACAAAGGAGCGCGGAGAGGTTGATAGAAGGCTTCAACTTATTACTTCGCTGGATAGATATCGGTACTTCAGAGTAAAACTGCTTAATGATATCGGCATGAAGATACCCCAGAATTGCTGGCTTACGAAAATAACGGAGCTTGCTCCGAATTCATATACTATTGATGGTGTCGCTTTTAATAACTACAAGGTTGCGGATATGATGACGAATCTCGAAGCATCTCCGGTATTTACGAATGTAGGGCTGAAGGTTGCTGAGGAAGGAAAAATTCGGGATCGTAATGTAATGAAGTTTTCTTTAAAAGCTAATGCAATGCCGCAATAACGAAGAGAGGGAGAAACAATGGATTTAAAAAATCCACAGATTCAGAAATCAATAATGGTAGGGGTATTTCTGGCTATAGTTGCCTATGTTTTTTTCTTTACTTCTTTCATGCCTTTTTTCTACAAACCGATGGCAGCGGAGGAAGCATCACTAAGCCAGGAATATGAGAAGGTCAGCGCCGAGCTTGAAAAGGCCAGAAAAACCGTGGGCAATTTGCAACAGCTTGAGAGTGAATACAACAGATTGCATCGGAAATGGATGGCGGCGCTAACATTGTTGCCTGAAGATGATGAAATTGCCGGATTGCTCAGGAAAATAACGAGAGCAGGAAATCAAGCGGGTGTAAGCTTTGTTCTTTTCGAGCCTGTAGCAAAGGTGCAAAAGGAGTTTTTTGCCGAGAATCCGATAAATATCAAGGTAAAGGGAGAGTATCATCAAGTGGGTATCTTCCTATCAAAAGTTGCAAATCTTGATCGTATTGTTAATGTGTCACAGCTGCAAATAGCCTCCTTGAACCACAATAAAGAGGGAGAAGTTGGTAAAACTCAGACGATTGAAGCGAAAATGACAATGACTGCCTATACACTTCTTGAAGGTGGTGAGATTGCGAATGATAACAAGAAAAACAAATCGTAACCGATTTGGTGCGAGATATACACGGATAACTGCTTTGGTAATTCTTTTAGGCTTGTTGCTGCCCTCAACGGGTAGTGCCGCGAAGAAAGATCATAGTAATCTTAGAACAAGGCATTACTATTATCAAGCATTTAATCGTAGAGATCCATTCAAGAGTCTAATGACTGGTAGTTTTGAGGAAGGGCAGACAGACCTTGTTAATATTTACAAGGTTCATCTTGTAGGGATACTTTCCGGAGGAATAGATAAGTTCGCCATGCTCGAAGATAGTAATGGAATTGGCCATATATTAAAGGTGGGGGACCCGATAAGAAATGGAAACATTATTTCTGTCAGCGAACGTTCCCTTATTGCTCGAGTGACATTGTATGGACAGACAAGCAGCATAACTCTCAATCTTGAGGGTGTGAAGGGAAAAGGAGAATAAGATGCAAAGGTTTCTCAAATTCACATTAATATTATTTGCCTTGATTATTATTCCGATTAGTTCTCTGCCGGCATCCGATTCCGTCGGGGAAATTAATGGTCTCCGGATCAAGGAAGTAAACGGTGATTTAAGGATTGAAATCAACAAGGTTGGAAATGTTAATTTTGACCTTTTCCTTGTCAAAGACCCGTCAAGGTTAGTTGTCGATTGTATAGGAGCGGAGTATCATTTGAGCAAATCGCTGTACCAAACGGAATCTCCGTTGATATACAGGGTGAGGACAAGCCAGTTTAAAACAGATCCTGTACCCGTAAGCAGGCTTGTGCTTGATCTTAGGAAAGATGTTAACCATCGTATTTTTGAAGATAAAGATAAACAGATACTGCTTCTTTCCGATTCAAATGGTGGCGATTCCGGTGGTGCTTCATTAATCGGTACGGAAGTAAAAGCGGTTAACAAAGAAGCTGAAGCAAAGGATAAAACGGAAATAGAAAAGGCATGGAGCAGCGCTGCCGCGGCTGCTATGGGTTCCTATATACCATTGGAAAATGTATTGAAGGGCGATGGGCAAGAAGTTGTAGCCGTATCAGATGCTTCCAATGCGAGAGCCGAAATTCATGACCTCCCGGAAATTGAAAGTAAAAATGAGGATGAAACACAACCGCTGATTGAGAAAGCTCCTTTGAAAGAGAAGGAATCGGACAGTCCTGCGGATAAAACGAAGAATATAGAAGTTAATAAAGAGATTAAAGCAGACAATAAAAAGATTACCCGGGCTTGGCAAAAGGTGGATTCTCCTTGGGTTGACGAGGGAGATGCCGGCAATAATAATACAGATAAAGGGACATCGCAACAAAACCGAGTAGTAGAGGAACAGCCCGTAATTTCTGTTCCGGTGTCAGACAATGAAACCGGTTATTATAATTCCGGTTCGTTTATTAGGGATGATAATCTCCCGTGGTCGAATTCGTACGTGAGAGGCGCTCCGGCTTCAGGAACGGGTATCCCTATGGGTTCAAGAAGAATTACGGTGGATGCGCAGGGAGCTGATATTAAAACGGTACTTCAAACCATCTCGGAGTTTGCGAACGTTAATATTGTCGCCGGCGCTGATGTAAAGGGAGATGTCTATGTGCATGTAAGAGATTGTCCCTGGCAGGAAGCGCTTGAAATTATTCTGAAGGCGCACGGCTATGGCTATAGGGAAGAGTATGGGATGATCAGGGTCGCTGAAAATAAACGCCTGCTCCGTGAGGAACTTGATCAAAAAACAGCTGAAAGGAAGAAGGAGGATCTTCTTCCAATTGAAACAAAAATTATTCCTATCAACAATTCAAACGCGGAGGAGATTGGGGACGCACTCAAGAATGTTGTAAGTAAGCGCGGGGAGATTGATGTTGATCTTGGAAGTAACACATTGATTGTTAATGACATAGAACAGAATCTTGCAAAGATAATGGAGATTGTAAAGAAGCTTGATACAAAGCATATGCAGGTTGAGATAAACGCTAAGCTTATAGAAATAGATGTTGAAGCAAAAAGGGAACTTGGGATTAAGTGGGATTTCTTAAACCTGCATAAGACCAATATAAACGCTATTGGAAGCGCCAGTGTGGATCAGGGCATTCCTCTTTCAAGCGGAGTTCTCAAGGTTGGTACTGTTCAGTCATGGGGAGAACTTAATTCAGTAATTCAAGCGCTTGAAGAGGAAAATAAGGCCAATATAATCTCCAATCCGAGAATTACCACTATGGATAACAGAGAGGCCAGCATACTTGTTGGAAAGGAAATACCTCTTATTGTCGCCGACGAAGCGGGCAACCCTTTAACAGAGCTTACGAAGATTGGTATAATGCTCAGGGTTATTCCTCACGTGAATACAGATAATACCATCACACTTGACCTTCATCCTGAAGTCAGTGAACTTCAAACGGAGTCTACACAGCAGGGTGGTGTGATAATATCGACTTCTGAAGCGGATACTAGGGTTCAGGTCGCTAACGGTGAAACGGCCATTATTGGTGGATTGATAAAACAGATTGAAACGGAAGTAAGGACGGGAGTGCCGTTTTTAAAGGATATACCCTTTTTGGGAGGTCTTTTTTCGTCTTCATCAAAGGTAAAGAAAAAACAAGAACTTGTGATTTTTGTTACTCCGACGATTGTGGAATAACCTTGCCCCCTCCACTTACCGTCGTGCCCCCGGGAGTTGACCCAAGACTCTCGGGGGTTTTTTGTATGGTCGACAAAAAATGATTTTACTTGCCCACCTCGAGAATCTTATTTATCCTGAACTGTTTGATATCCTTGTGGTGTTTGAAGTGGATTGGAAGATAAGGTTTGAGGGTAATTGCCGGAAAGAGCCGCGGTATAGAATTGAAAGGGGCAAAGGGGAAGGATTTTCGTCCTACCACTCAATTGGTCAAGGGTTCTGTTTTTGATCATTTACAGGGTGAAATAGAAGGTTCTTTCGTACTTGATCTCTTCGCGGGTTCAGGAGGACTTGGTATTGAAGCTTTGAGTAGGGGGGCGGCAAAAGGGGTTTTTGTTGATATAAGCAGGAATGCCATAGAGGCGATAAAATTAAATATCAAAAAATGCGGATTTGGTTCTGGCCAGGTGGAAATTGTTAGGAGTGATGTTATCCGTTTTCTCAATCGTGCGGTATCAGAAGATGAAGTTTATGATATCATATTTGCCGATCCGCCATATAAGAGCAACTTTGCCATGGAGCTTTTGAGAATAATTAACGAAACAGAAAAAAGGATATGCGGGATTATGGTTATTGAGAGTAGCGAAGAAATTAATTCTGTTAATAACAAATCGATGCAAAAATATAAGGTAAAGAAATTTGGACATACATATTTAAACTACTTTAAATATATTAGGAGTTAACGCCATGTTTTTTGGTTGTGACAGAAAAGGGGGATTTTATGAGCCTCAAGACCGCTCTTTACCCCGGCACTTTTGATCCTATTACAAATGGACATGTTGATCTTGTTAAACGGATTTCACATGTCTTTGATAGGGTCATTGTCGCGGTGGCCGCGGGTACGCATAAGGATACACTTCTCTCGCTTGAGCAGAGGTATGAAGTGGCCAGTGAAAGCCTAAAAGGTTTCGACGGAGTTGAATGTGTAACATTCGACGGTCTTTTAGTTGATGAATTCAGAAAGAGAAAAGTGGATGTTGTTATCAGAGGCTTGCGGGCGATATCGGATTTTGAATACGAACTTATGATCGCTCTTATGAACAGGAAACTGAATCCTGATTTTGAAACTGTGTTTCTTATGCCCAGCGAGGAATTTATCTATCTGCACAGTTCGCTTGTTAAGGAGATATACAAGATGGGTGGTGATATTGAGTGCCTCGTACCGGAACCGGTTGAGAAACGGTTGAAGAAGTGGTTTCCGCGTGATGACCGGTGACCCTGTATTCATAATTAAGGAGGAGATTTATGTCGGATATTATTAGTGAGAGAGCAAAGAACATTGAACCTTCAATTACTCTCAGTTTAAACACAAAGGCAAATAACCTTCGTGAAGCGGGCGAAGATGTTGTGGGACTCGCGGCGGGGGAACCGGATTTTGAAACACCGGATGTAATTAAAAAAGCCGCTTATAAAGCGATCGAGCAGGGTAAAACCAGATATACTCCGGCCGCCGGGATAGCCCCTCTTAGAAAGGTTATAGCGGATGTGTATTCCGAACGCCTTGGGTTGCCCTATGATGCATCCGAAGTGATGATATCGAACGGAGCGAAACATTCCATCTTTAATGCGCTTTATGTGCTGACCAATCCGGGCGATGAGGTTATGATATTCACGCCGTACTGGGTAAGTTATCCCGAGATGGTAAAACTTGTAGGGGCAAAACCAAGGATTGTTGAGCTTAGCGCGGATAATGATTACAAGCTTACTCCCGAAAGACTTGAGTCTGAAGTGGCAAAATCAAAGCCAAAAGTAGTTCTGTATAATTCCCCCAATAATCCCGCCGGCACTGTTTATACTAAAGAGGAAGTCCGAGCGATCGGCAAGATCCTGCATAGAGAGGGGATATCTCTTATTAGTGATGAAATCTATGAATTTTTAACTTATGAAGGGAATAAACATTATTCCCCCGTTTCAATTGTTCCGGAGTTGAAGGAAAGAACGGTTGTTATCACTGGAGTGTCTAAGAGTTACGCGATGACCGGTTGGAGGATCGGTTTTGCTCTTTCCGGGAGTGAAGTGATATACAGAATGGCTGCTTATCAGGCGCACGCCACTGGATGTCCCAACGCTATTTCCCAGTGGGCGGCTTTAACTGCACTAAAAGAAGCCGGTAAAGACAGAGATATGATGCGCGATGAATTCGAAAAGAGAAAAGATATGTTTGCCGAGCGGCTGTCAACAATACCGTCAGTGACATTCCCTGACCCCGGCGGAGCCTTTTATTTCCTGGCTGATGTTTCTGCCATGTACGACAGGTGCGGTGTTTCGGGAAGTGGCGAGTTCTGTGAGAAACTTCTCAAGGAAAAAGGACTTCTCCTGATACCCGGAGGACCATTCGGATGTGATAATACCGTCCGTTTTTCCTTTGCGGCGAGTGAAGAAACACTCAATGCCGCTCTTGATCGTTTTGAAAGTTTTGTTGAGGATTATACAGGCTGAGTCCATTTTTTAACCTGGAAACTGACATGATTGATGAATCGCGAATGAGAGTGAAAGAATTAAAACGCCGTATCCGGAATGTAACTCTGCATACGGAAGATTACTACAGGATTGCTTATGGTTATGACGCTACCGGTATAAGGGGGTCGTGTGTTGGGGTGGCCTTTCCGGAATCCGAATGTGATCTCGCTTTAATTATTAAAAATGCGAATAGTCTTGGAATTCCGATTATACCGAGAGGAGCGGGCACTGGATTTTCCGGAGGTTCAGTGCCTGTGGACGGCAGTCTTGTTGTTTCCACTGAAAAGATCAGGCGTGTTCTTTCTTTTGACCGGGAAATGAATGAGGTAGAGGTTGAGAGTGGAATTGTAAATGGCAAATTGCAGGATTATCTCAAACCCTTTGGTTTTTTCTATCCCCCCGATCCGGCAAGTTACAAGGTTTCTACTATAGGGGGCAATATAGCCGAGAATGCCGGTGGCCCCAGAGCATATAAATATGGTGTAACACGTCGCTATGTAAGATCACTGAAATGGATTACTTCAACCGGGGAGTATCTGGAAAGCCAACAGGGTGGTCCGACAGCTTTTCTTATCGGTTCTGAAGGGACACTTGGGTTTATCTATTCCGCGCGGCTGGCGGTATTTCCCATTCCAAAGGCAAGGAAGACATTTCTTCTAGGCGCCAGCGGCGACGGGGACACTATGAATTTGGCCTCGGATCTTCTTCATTCAGGGTTCCGTCCGAGTGTCCTCGAGTTCATTGATTCTAAAACAATACGGTGTGTTGCTGAGTATCTGGGGATTTTATCGATTCTTGAGAACAGAGGAGATTCCAGTTATCTCTTTCTTGAAGTTGAGGGAACAGAAATTGAGACGGACGAGCAGCAAAGACATCTCAATGACTATTGCGAGTGTCACGGGCTCACTTTGACTACGGCTGAGAAAGAGGAAGACAGAGAGATCCTGTGGGAACTAAGAAGATCGATAAGCCCGAGCCTCGCGAGAAGGAGTATCACAAAGGTAAATGAGGATATAGCGCTTCCACTTGGGAAACTTCCTGAAGCGGTAGTACGGATTCATGAGCTTGCCCGCGATAAAAGGCTTGATTGCTATATTTTCGGGCACTGTGGTGATGGAAATCTGCATATTAATATTATGACGGACAGACGAAATAAGAAGGAGATGGAAAGGGCAGGCGAGTTTGTTGAGAACCTCTTTTTGTATGTGATCGCGGCGGGTGGTACTCTAAGCGGTGAGCATGGGGTTGGTATTACAAAACGTCCCTTCCTCAGCCTTGCATTCAGTCCGGGGGAGCTTCGCCTGCAGGAGAAAATTAAAGGGGTTATTGATCCGGGGTCCACATTCAATCCGGGTAAATATTTTGACAACATAATGGAAGAGGTTGGATAGGTTGACACGGGGTTTTATAGACAGGGTAAAAATATATGTAGAGTCGGGTAACGGGGGCAATGGATGTGTGAGCTTTCGTAGAGAGAAGTTTGTTCCACGCGGTGGGCCTGATGGTGGAAATGGTGGGAAGGGAGGGGATATTGTTTTTCGTGTTGACCTTGGTATTAGAACCTTAATTGATCTTAGGTATAGAAAGAATTACAAGGCTGGCAATGGTCAAGCCGGTTCAGGGGCGAGAAAAGCCGGAAAAAGTGGTAAGTCGGTTGTAATTAGGGTACCTCAGGGCACTCTTGTAGAAGACTTGGAAAACGGTGAGTTTCTGGCCGATCTTACAGATGAAGAAGATGAGCTTGTTCTGCTTGAAGGAGGAAGGGGAGGCAGGGGTAATTACACATTTCGCACATCGAGGAACAAGGCGCCGTTGAGAGCCACCGGGGGAGAGCCCGGGACTCAAAAAACACTGAAACTGACGATGAAACTCATAGCGGATGTTGGACTGGTCGGGCTTCCTAACGCGGGAAAATCAACTCTTCTAAACACTGTGAGTGCGGCGCATCCCAAAATAGCTTCATACCCTTTCACTACACTAATTCCGACACTTGGTATTGTGAGTGTCGGTGAACTAGCGTCCTTTTGTATGGTTGATATTCCAGGGTTGATTAAAGGCGCCCATGAGGGAAAGGGTCTGGGGATACAGTTTCTACAGCATATTGAGCGTTGCCGTATCCTTCTGTTCGTTATCGATGCGAGTGTGCCTGAAATAGAAGACGTCTATTCTCAATTAATTGATGAACTCGGGGCTTACAACGCAAATCTTCTTTCTAAGCAGAGGATTGTAGCCTTAAACAAAGTCGATTTAACAGAGGAGTTTCTTCAGGATAACTTTTCTTTTGCTAAGGAAGAAGATGTTTACCTGATCTCAGCGGCGACGGGGAAAGGTATCCCCGAGTTACTTAGCAGATTATATAAGGTCGTTAGTGAGAGTTCGAGGGAGGAGGATCAACAACCGAACCCATAAACAACGGAAGGCCGTTACTGTTATCCTTTATAATCAGGAAATACGGCCTGTTAAAAATTAGATAAAAGGCCTTAATGTTATCGTGACCCGCTGATGTCAGAGTTATTCCCACCGCTGTTGCCGCGGCAGCTTCAGTTCCTTTCTCGTCGATTTTTAGAAATGTTTTATGAAGCACTTTACTCACATACACATTTAACCCACTCTCGATTTTACACATCCTTGAAAAATCGGCATTACCTGGCGAAAAGGCTATTTCCATCCCGAGGGCGGAGAGAGAGTTGTTAAGCCTTGATTTAAATTCGATCTCGAGCTTTGGCATTTCAATGGTGCCCTCTTGTTTTCTAAACTCAGACTCCCATAGCTTCCAGGATTTATATGAAAGATCCTTGTACAGGGTATCCAGATTTGAATCCTTATTAGGCAGAAAAAGGGAAATACTTGTCTTTCCATCTCCATATGGAATAGTTACCGCCTCGAATGTTTCTGTTTTCAGGTAGTTAAAGCGGTTTTTCTGTTTCATCATATCCACTGTTATTTTTTTTCCGTTATAGGGGTAAAAGAGTTCCGGTTTTGTCTCCTTCTTATCAAACTCCTTTGTCCAATTACCCTTAAAATAGATCGCGTTTACAAGATAGGCAATATCATCGGTTGAGACCATGTCAATGATATCGTTTATCTTCCCGTTTGTTTTTTCCTTTACCCACGCGTTGATCGGTTTGGCCGTAGTAAGCGGGAAAAGATCAGCCAGGAAGTATTCCTCGGTATCCGATTTGAATTCTTCATTAAATTTTATTGACCCATTGAGCCAGATAGAGTTAGCGATCGATAGTTTTACCTCTTTGCCCTTTTGCAATAGATTTACAATCAGTCGTTTGTTGCCTGCTTTGAAATCTTCACGGTTTATACCCTTTAACTTCAGGGTCTGCAGCATCGCTTTTTCCGTTTCCCCATCGCTTCCTCCCGTTGTCATCGCTAGCGCCAGCGCGACACTCGCGGGCGAGATAAAGATATTCTTATTTTTATGCGCTGCCGCTTCCTTTTGATAGAGGTCAAAACTGAATTCAGCATAGGCCCTGGCGACATCATTCTGCGTTACATTTTCCGTGTTGTTCCGAGGAAGAGAGAAGGCCACAAGCGAACCCGCGACAATCAGTATAAAGAGAACCGTTATTATATTTGAATTTGACATCCTTCACCCCCGAAGTAGAAACGGTTTATTATAGCTCCGTTGCGTATTTAATACTAACAATTGTTCGGCTATGAAGCAACCTAATAGAAAAA
>JAGHBT010000252.1 GCA_021160845.1 bacterium
AATCTCTATCGTACTGGCCTGTCCCTGCGACCCTCCCGAGGGCTGATGGATCATAACCCTCGAATGCTCAAGAGCCGATCTTTTCCCCTTCGTGCCCGCGGCAAGAAGAACCGCGCCCATGCTGGCTGCCTGCCCCATACATATTGTTGAAATATCACAGGATATATACTGCATTGTATCATAAATCGCCAACCCCGCGGAAACTACACCACCGGGAGAATTAAGATAAATAAATATATCTTTCTCAGCATCTTCAGCTTCGAGGAAGAGAAGCTGTGCAATAACGGCATTTGCCATGTTATCCTCAATTGCCTGCCCAATAAAAACAATCCTGTCTTTTAAGAGCCTTGAATATATATCATAGGTTCTCTCTTCACGCCCCCTCGTTTCAATCACATAAGGAATTGGTATATTTCTAATTTCACTCATTTACGACTCCTTTAAATTTTTGTTTCCCCCAAGAATAATCTCAAAAACCTGTTTCTCGAGCAAACTTCTTTTAAGATTATTATACTGCTCACTGCCTTTTTTGTAAAAGGTCTTTATCTCCTCAACAGGCCGTGAACTACCTTCAGTCATAAATTCAATCTCTTTATCAACACTGTCATCCTCAACGGATAATTCTTCTTTCCTGATTATATGATCGATCAGGAAATACCTTTTGATATTCCTCCTGGAAACCTTGTCGAGAATCTCTTCCTGTTCCTTCTTCGCGTCCTCTCCTTCTGGCAAACCACCCATGGCTTTAGCTTCCTCTCTCATTGATTCCTTGTACCGTTCTATCATACTCAAAGGAATTTCAAAAGGATTTTTGTCAATGAGCTTATCAATGGCTTCTTCCTGCCTTTTACTTTCTATCTCCTTATGTTTTTGTTCAATAAGGCGCTTTTTAATATCTTTTTTAAGATCATCCAATGTTTTTAACTGCGGGTCCATTTTTGAAACAAAGTCGTCATCAAGCTCGAGAAGGTGTTTTTCTTTCACCTCTTTAATATTAAATCTGTATTTTATCTTTCGTCCTGAAAGTTCTTTGGGTTTATCTTTTTCTGTATAATCTATTTCCACCTCCTTTGTCTCGCCCGGCTTGCAACCTATCAACTCCTTTTCGAAATCAGACAGGATTGTGCCGGCGCCAAGCTGAATTGGATAATTTTCAACCCGTTTGTCTTTTTCTTCCTCTCCATTCTTATCCAGGGGGGTATAGTCAATTACGACAATATCACCCTCAGCGCAAGCACGTTCGACTTTTTCGTAATCAGCGTAGCGCTCACGTAAATTCTCCAGAACAGTTTCAATCTCCCCATCCTCCAGTTTAACCTTCTGGTTTTTAACCTCTATCCCCTTGTAATTGTCAATATTAATTTCCGGAGCTACTTCAAGCTCAACATTAAAAGAAACATGTCTATCCTCATCTGCCACAACATCCTTAAAAACCGGTTCCCCAATCGGTTGAAGCTCCTTTGAAATTACCGCATGGCTGTATGCAGCCGGAATTATCGATTTTAAAACCTCCGAATGGATCTCATCGGCAAAACGGCCCGCGATCATCTGCGGGGGAACCTTACCCCTCCTGAAACCGGGCAGAGCAGTCTCCTTTACAAAATCGGCCAGTATTTTCTTCCTCTCCTCCTGGTACCTCTCCTTCTGGATTTCTATCGAAATAATTCTTCTGCAATCTTTTTCCTCAGCAACATCAATTTTGATATTATCTTCATCCATTATTTTCTCCATTTTAAATACCGCTAAAAAATCGACATTTATTCCTGTTTACATGGCAACTTTTCTGGTGCGAGAGGGGGGATTTGAACCCCCACGAGTATTCTCACTGGATCCTAAATCCAGCGCGTCTGCCAATTCCGCCACTCTCGCTTTCTTGGCAATTCAATAACTTCTTTTATATCAACTAGTTTTATCTCATTCGGCTTCGCTTAACCAAAATAGTGATAATTCACAATAATATCTAACAGTTTAGAACGCAATAATCAACACTTTCTACTGCAAGACCGTAGCCAAATAAATTGTTATTTTCCCGTAAAGGAAGCTTTTCTTTTCTCAAGGAAGGCTTTCATTCCTTCCTTCATATCCTGCGTTCCACATGTCATGGCAAAAAGGTTTGTTTCAATCCTGCACCCTTCTTCAAATGAAACTTCAACACCATGATTTACAGCTTCCATGCACGCCTTTGTGGCAAATGGCGGTTTACTCAGCAATAGTTTTACAAAATCATCAACTTCCTTTTGGAGCTCATCTCTTTTTACAACCTTGTTTACAAGACCAAGTCTCAGCGCTTCTCCCGCGTCAATTATTCTTCCTGTCAGCAGCAGTTCCATTGCTACTCCCCTCGGCAGAAGCCTTGAGAGTCTCTGTGTACCCCCGTAACCAGCTATAGTTCCGAGATTTATTTCGGGCTGGCCCATCTTCGCGCTCTCAGTCGCTATCCTTATAGTAGCTGCCATAGCAAGCTCGCATCCACCACCCAGTGCAAATCCATCGATAACAGCCACGACGGGTTTACCAAGATTCTCAATAAGATTGCAAAGTTCGTGTCCACGTAAAGAAAAGTTCTTACCACCAATCATATCCTGAACGAGGAGCTCTCCGATATCAGCCCCAGCGGCAAATGCTTTTCCCCCAGCGCCTGAGAAAACTACTACCCTTACCTCGTCATCTTTTTTAATACTGCTAAAGACTTCATGAAGTTCAATAACCGTTTTTATACTCAGAGCATTAAGTTTATCCGGACGATTGATTATAACCTTTGCGACGGCATCCTCTTTTTCGAATTTTACGCATTCAAAACCCATTTAATTTCTCCTTTCCTGAATAAATTAATAAAATGGCACATACAATGCTTTACTTGAAGTAATTAACTAAATTACACTTATTTTTGCTATTTCTTTTTACACAATTTAAAAATGTTTTTCAATCTTAAACATAAATTTATTTTAACTGCTGCCATAATATTTTCGCTACAGATGATTATTCCTTCCGGCGACTTGTATTCTGGTGGAGCAGATATGCAGATGAGACAGCAGCTTATCTCATTTTTGCAGAGCGGTGAGAAACTGGAAAACCTTCCGGAATCGCATCCGCTGAGTCCACTTAAGGATCTTCCAATATTAGCCCTAACTTCTTATTACCTTATGGAACACGACACTTCGATGCTTCGAAGGTTTTATCCCCAAATAACACGATTGGTTATGGAGAGATTCAGCAGTTCGCACACAAACGATCATGGGCTTATTCTTAGTAAAACCGGCAATAATAACAATGACATTTATCTATCCCCGTATATAAATTCACTTGGAAACCTCGATATCTACACCCTCTTCATTATAGCATCCAGAATTGGAAAGCACACCGATGCCCTTGAATACATTCTATGGTCACGACAATTTTCAGATCTTATTACAAGAAGTTTTTATAACTATAATGAGAATTCCTTCTTTCCACTGGATAAAAATGGGAATTATATCCACATATATTCACCGGAGCTATTAATCCCACTCATTCTCGACAGAAAACTCGACTCGATGTCAAAAAAGAGAATTGCAGAGAATTGTCTTTCTATATGGCGCAAATCACCCCAAAAGGAAACATCTCGATTCCTTAAATCTCCTGTTCAAAGATCACTTATAATTAATCTACTATCATCTCTTGAGTTCTTTCCTGAGTCCGAGAGCCTTAATGCTCTAATTTCAACACCGGTCAACGCTTGTACAGAGACCAATGGCTTTTCAAACTACGATTGGATTGAAATACTGCAACAGAAAACAGGGCCTAAAAACACACTCATTGAAGATTGGACTGTCATAGCAACACTTATTCAACTTTCATCTCTGTTTAAGCAACAATCACTCTTGGACGATAAAATAATCAAACTATTATTTCCTGAGGTAAACACACTAAAAAAGGATCTCGGGGCGGATTATACTGATCTTAATTCTTATATTGAAAGCATTACACTTATAAATCACCTTCTGTCCGAAATATCACAAATCTCCTCTGTGCTAAACTCAAATGAAAAACTTTGGAAAGTAATCTATGAACCGAAATGGAACGAACTATCCCCGCGTGTAAGACAGCTGAT